>CAYNKN010000217.1:0-5767 GCA_964397805.1 uncultured Chryseolinea sp.
CAACATTACGCTAACGACTTACCTCTATTCTTAGAGAAATTAGCCACTGAACCGGAGGCCATTATTATTGGTGTCCGTAATTTGAATCAAGAAAACGTTCCGGGGAAAAGTAGTTTTGGAAATCGATTTTCTAATTTTTGGTTTTGGGTTATTACAGGGCTTTGGTTAAAAGATACACAAAGTGGTTACCGATTATATCCGATAAAGGCACTGGCTTCTCAACCCTACTATACGGTTAAGTATGAGTTTGAAATAGAAGTAATGGTGCGTGCTTCATGGAATGGTATCGCCATACGAGAAGTACCTATTGCTGTATTTTATCCGAAGAAGGAGGAACGGATTACACACTTTAGGCCGTTTAGAGATTTCACGCGCATCACGTTGATGAACACGGTTTTTGTTTTAATAGCAGTGCTTTACATTAAGCCCCGTGATTTTGTTCGCGCTTTTAAAAAAAAAACTTCTGGCAGTTCCTCTACGAACAAATCAGCAATCCACTTGAATCAGATAAGCGCAAAGCCGCCTCAGTAGGTTTCGGTATTTTTATGGGCATTATTCCCGTGTGGGGTTTTCAAATGCTGATTGCTATTACCTTGTCTATTTTTTTTAAGCTTAATAAAACCCTGGTTATTATTGCGGCCAACATTAGTATTCCGCCCATGATACCATTCATTATTTTTTTTAGTCACTTAACAGGTGCTTTATGGATGGGCGATCAGGCACAGTATTTTACCTTTGACCAAGAAATAACCCTTGAGCTAATGCGCGATAGTTTTCTGCAATATGTATTGGGTGCCATAACCCTCGCGATTATCAGTGGTTTGTTTTTTGCGATGAGTACCTGGGGGCTGTTAACCCTTCTCAAACGGAAGCGTAACTAGCGTATGGCACAACCCTTCATTTTTTTATACGATTTCTTCCATCAACGTAAAGGTCTTTTTTGGGCAAGCTTTATCAGTGTATTGGTGCTGTTAGGTTTTGGCGCTTCACAGATTAAGCTGGAAGAAGATATAACCCGTTTTTTTCCAGATGATGAACGCGTTGAGAAATTGAACTATGTACTCAAGCACGCCAAATTTGCTGAGCGCCTAGTGGTTATGGTTTCTATTCGCGATAGCACTACAGCACCTCAACCCGATAGTTTAGTAGCGCTAGCCACTACGTTGGCACACAATATCGAAGATCAACTGGAGCCTTATATTAACAGTATTACCTTACAAGTAGAAGATGAAAAAATAGCCACACTAGTAAACGTTGTACAAAACCACTTACCTGTTTTTCTAGATGAGCGCGATTACGCTACACTCGATTCGCTAACACAACCAAACATAGCACGAAATGTATTGCATGATAATTATCGACAGTTGATTTCACCGAGTGGTATGCTAATTCGAAATGTGGTAATCAACGATCCGCTGGGCTTTTCCTTTTTGGTATTGCGTAAATTACAACAACTTCAATACGATGATGCTTTTGAGTTATACGATAATTTTTTGATCACGAAAGATCATCGGCACCTTGTATTTTTTGTAGAACCGAAATTACCACCTGCCGAGACAGGGAAGAACACAGCATTTATTGAAGCGATGGACGTGTTAATGGCGGATGCATCTGCTTGCCATCCAGAATTATGGCCATCGTACTTTGGTGCCACAGCAGTCGCAGTCGGCAATGCCCGGCAACTTCAGCGCGACACAATACTTACCATTACTGTCATGGTTTCTTTATTGTTGTTGTTACTCGTGGGCTACTTCAAAAAAAAGCGTGTACCCTTTATTATTTTAGTGCCTGTTTTTTTTGGAGCACTTTTTTCACTCTGCTGTGTATACCTCGTGCAAGGGTCGCTCTCTATTTTGGCGCTTGCCGTAGGTGCTGTAATTCTTGGCGTTACGGTAGACTACTCATTACATTTTCTGGTTCATCTTAAACTCATGGCGAATACGCGCGCGGTAATACGCGAGCTCGTGAAGCCTTTAACTATTGGTAGCAGCACCACCATCGTAGCATTTTTTAGTCTACAGTTTGCCAACGCAGCAGTTCTTCGAGATATTGGATTATTCGCTGCCTTTAGTTTAGCGGGGGCAGCATTATGCTCGCTTATTTTTTTACCTCACTTGCTGCCTGAAACATTATTTAAAAAAGAAGAACAACCCATACCTGCTTTTTTCAGCAGTATCATAACGAATAAAAAGGTAAGTCGCTATGTTGTGTTTTTCATTTTAGCAGCTACACCCTTCTTCTTTTATTTTGCTGGATCTGTTTCGTTTAATAGCGACATGAGTAAGCTTAATTTTATGAATGCCGAAGTTACGTTGGCGCAACAGCGATTGGAGCAACTCAATAAAGCATCGCTTACGGCAGTGTATGTTATTGCAGAAGGAAAATCGTTAGAGGCCGCACTACAAAAAAACGAACAAGTACTACCGATACTGAATGAATTAAAAAATAGGAAGGCTTTAGATAAGTACAGTGATCTATCACTTTTTCTTCCTTCAGATTCATTACAGCGCGTTCGCATAGCACGGTGGAATACATTTTGGACTTCCCAACGAAAAGACGAAGTTTCAAAAGCCGTGAATGATGAGGGAAAGAAATTAAAATTCTCACCAGTGGTGTTGGCGAACTTCGACTCGCTGATAAGCAAAAATTTTGAACCAACGTCACTTGAAGTAAAGCAAGAAATGCGCAAGGCATTTTTTGATGAGTTTATTATTGAGCAAGATGGGTTAGCTACCGTTATATCGCTGGCACGTGTAAGCCCAGCACAAAAACCTGTAGTATATGAAGCGCTGGCCGGGATGGCGGTAAGCGTTTTTGATCGACAGTTAATGACTAATAAGTTAGTAGAATTGGTAAATGAAGATTTTACTTTCATTGTTACGTTTACTTCGGTGTTGGTTTTTATGGCGTTATGGTTGGTATATGGTCGTATTGAATTAACCTTTATAACATTTGTGCCGATGTTGCTCACCTGGATTTGGATTCTCGGGCTAATGGCACTCTTCCAAATAGAATTCAACATTGTTAATGTAATGGTCTCCACATTTATTTTTGGGCTTGGTGATGACTATAGCATTTTTATAATGGATGGTTTGCAGCAGGAGTATCAAGCAGGCAAGAAAAATCTTCCAGCTATTCGGGTTTCTATTGTGCTTTCGGCTGTTACTACTATGGCTGGGTTAGGTGTGCTTGCATTTGCGGAGCATCCTGCTTTACGCTCCATAGCTGCCATTTCCATTATTGGTATTGGTTGTGTTTTTATTATGGCGCAAACTATCGAACCGTTTTTGTTTCGTTGGTTAATTACTAACCGCACGCTACAAGGTAAAGCACCGATTACATTTTTTGGTTTAGTAAGTACCACGTTTACTTACGGATTTTTTGTTTTGGGCTCCATAGTGCTTACCGTTATCGGATTGGTTGTCAGAAACATTCCATTTAAACGAACACACATGCGGTTGTTTTTTCATACGCTGTTAAGCGGCTTTACACGCGCGCTAATTCGTTTAGCACCTGGGGTAAAGGTTAACGTCATTGGGAAAACAGTGGATACTTTTTCGCAGCCTAGTGTTATACTCGCGAATCATTCTTCCTTTATCGATATTTTGGTAACCACCATGTTACATCCGAAAATTATTTTACTCACAAATAAGTGGGTATGGAATTCACCCATTTTTGGTGGTGTCGTGCGCTTGGCAGATTATTATCCGGTAACGGAAGGAGCAACAGAGAGTACTATTCAACTTAAGGATCGTGTTGAAGAAGGGTATTCTGTATTGGTGTTTCCAGAAGGAACACGATCAAAAGATGGTAATCTTCAACGCTTTCATAAAGGTGCTTTTTACTTGGCTGAAAGATTATCAATTCCCATTCAGCCATTAGTAGTACACGGAGCAGCTGCGATAATACCAAAGGGAGATTTTTATGTAAACAAAGGACGTGTTACGCTTACTTTCTTAACCCCCATTGCTACTAGTGATAATCACTTTGGAGTAGGGTACTCAGAGCGAACAAAAAAAGTAAGTCGGTATTTTAAGCAAACGTATGCAAATATAAAACACGAACAAGAAATACCCGACTACTTTGCTTCTAAGCTCATTGCAAGTTTTATTTATAAAGGGCCTGTTTTAGAATGGTACTTGCGCGTAAAACTAGCAATGGAAAAAAATTATACTGTTTTTCATAAACTCATTCCTCGGCAAGCTAATGTTCTCGATTTAGGATGTGGTTATGGTTTCTTAGCCTATATGTTATGCTTTTTATCTGAAGATCGGACGATTACCGGAGTAGACTACGATGAGGAAAAGATCGTCACGGCAAAGCATGGTTTTTGTCGTACCATTAAATTGAATTTTTATTGTGCCGATGTTACTAAATTCCAAATTGCGAATTACGATGTGATTGTTATCAGCGATGTATTGCACTACCTAAAGCCAGCCGATCAAGAGCAACTAATTACTAGGTGTGTGCAGGCTTTACCTCCAGGTGGTAGGTTGATTATTCGTGATGGAAATGCTGATATGAAAAAGCGCCATGTAGGAACGGCACTAACAGAATTTTTTTCTGTTAAGGTATTACGATTTAATAAAGCTGTTAATACACTGAGTTTTGTATCGGGTGAGGCGATACGGGCGCTGGCAACGAAACAAGGTATGCAGATTACGGAGGTTGACGATACAAAGTTTACTTCGAATGTTATTTTTGTACTGGACAAGCCAATACTAAATGGATAGTGTGCCTAAAACTAATACAACGCAAGAGCAACATTACGATGTGGTGATCATTGGTAGTGGTTTAGGTGGACTAGCTTGTGGTACTATACTCGCTCTTGAAGGCAAAAAGGTTTGTATATTAGAAAAGAATAAGCAAATAGGGGGAACGTTGCAGACCTTCGTGCGTAATAAAATTATTTTTGATTCAGGCGTGCATTATGTTGGCGGGTTAGATAAGGGGCAGAATTTATACCAGTTATTTAAGTACTTAGGTATCATGGATAAACTCAACATTCGAAAAATGGATGTGGATGGATTTGATGCCGTTATTTTTGAGGGAGATCAGATTGTATACCAATATGCTCAGGGTTATGATCGGTTTATTGATAAGCTCGTTGAACAATTTCCAGACGAGGAAGAAGCCATCAAAAAGTATTGTGATGGTATTAAAGAAGTATGCAGTAAGTTTCCATTATATAATTTACGCAGTGGCGATTATTTTGAAAAGGTTGGTGTGTTGGAGATTGACACCCAAACGTATATTGAATCGCTTACTACCAATAAACGGTTGCAAAATGTGTTGGCCGGAACAAGTTTATTGTATGCGGGAGTGCCTTACAAGACACCTTTTTATGTTCATGCCCTTGTTATAAACAGTTACATAGAAAGCTCATGGCGTTTTGTTGATGGAGGTTCGCAGATATCGAGATTATTAAACAAAGAAATTACATCACGCGGAGGTACAATTATTCGACATGAACAGGTTATTAAACTGAAGGAAGAGTTGGGTAAATTGAATTACGCTGAGACACTATCGGGCAATCGTTACTACGCTGATTTATTTATCTCTAATATTCATCCGGCTAAAACTATAGAGATGACGGAAAGCGATATGATTAAAAAGGCTTTTCGAAATCGGTTAAATAATTTAGAAAGTTCTATCTCAACATTCTATGTAAATGTAGTGTTGAAAAAAAATAGAATTAAATATCAAAATCATAACTACTACTACTTTGCTGAAAATGATGCGTGGTGTGTTGTAAACTATACCGAAC
>CAYNKN010000218.1:0-5740 GCA_964397805.1 uncultured Chryseolinea sp.
GTATAACCGGAATACTGTTAAGCTGGAAAAAAAATTCTACTACGCTTCAGCCTTTTACACAATTTGGAATTTCGAGAGATGTAACTGCGTGGCTTCCCATGGAGCGAATCATAGAGGTAGCGCAACATGCGTTGGATTCAGTGACACGAGAGCACTATGAAGTAGAGCGACTTGACGTGCGACCAAAGAAAGGTGTTGTAAAAGTATTGTTTGAAAAAGGTTATTGGGAGGTACAAGTAGATGTAACTACGGGCAAGGTGTTAAGTGTTAGTCAGCGACATGCTGATTGGATTGAAAAAATTCACGATGGTTCCATCATTAACGATACCTTTAAATTGATATCCATGAATTTGCTGGGCATTGGTTTACTGATACTTTGCTTGAGCGGATTTTGGATGTGGTATGGGCCTCGCTTAATCAGGCGACTAAAAGACATCACTAACCAATAGACTCGTTACCTTGCAAGCCACCTGTATGAATAGCTAATAGGGTACTGCCTCTGGGAAAGAATTTTTTTTCGACCAGATTAAAAATACCTGCTATCATTTTAGCGGTATAAACAAAGTCTAATTCAATACCGTGGTTTATTTTAAAATTCTGGATAAAGGAAAGTAATGCAGGAGTATATTTTCCGTAACCCCCAAAATGGAATTGATTATTGATTTCCCAAGTAGGATATTTTTCTTTTTTTGTTAATAAAGATTTTATTTCTGATACCAATGATCCTTCTCCCTTGAGCGAGGAAAAACCAATTACTTTTTTAGAATCAGGCAACCCACTAATTAGTCCGGCTAACGTTCCGCCTGTACCCACTGCACAACAGATGTAGTTCGCGTGAATAGGTAACAATGAAGCAAACTCACAGATACCCTTTACCGCTAATGAATTACTACCTCCTTCGGGTATAACATAAATGGTATCTGAAAATCTATCGGTTAGTTGTTGTAGAAATGCATCGCTGGTTTTGGTTCGATATGTTGTACGCGATAAGTACTCCAGTTTCATACCGTGTGTTGTAGCAAAATGTAAAGTAGGATTTAAGGGCAAGGTTTCCTCTCCGCGGATCATGCCAATACTTTCCATTTGCAGTTCGTAGGCTGCGGCTGCGGTAGCATAAATGTGATTGGCGTATGCACCACCAAACGTTAGGAGTGTTTGCTTACCTTGCTTTTTTGCTTCGGCTAAATTGTATTTTAACTTCCACCATTTATTACCCGATACTGTTGGGTGGTTTAACTCCTCTCGTTTAATAAGTAATTGCACCCCTGCGTTATCCAGCACAGGATTGAATATTTCTTGAACGGGTGTAGTTACGTAAGAAAGCAAAGTCATGTTGATAGGTTGGGAGAAATTTACGATAACTTCGTATTTCTATACTCACCCTGCCATGCGATTACTTTTATTGATAATCTCTCTTGCACTTCCATTAGGTACGGTTGCACAACTCGCACCGTATACGCTTGTTTTCCTTCATAAAAAAGATGATGCAGATAAGCTAGCCAAGGAGGCCATCGATCAATTAATGAAAGGACATTTGGCAAACATAGAGCGTTTGGCTAAAGAGGGTAAGTTATTGGTTGCCGGGCCATTTGATGGCGGAGGCGGAATTTTTATTTTGAATACAACTTCATTAGCGGAAGCGCACGACTGGTTAAGTACTGATCCGGGAATCCAGGCGAATAGATGGAATATTGAAATGCAACCCTTTACGCCACGTGTGGGATCTGTATGTGCAGCCAAGGAACCGTATGAAATGGTAACGTATCAATTTATTCGATTTGAAGTATTGGTCACGAAGTTCACGGCACAGACGTATCCACAAATTTTAAATAAACATGATGATTATTTGAAAACGATAGTTGCTACGGGTAATGTTATTGCAGAAGGAGTTTTTGGTGATCGCGAAGGAGGCATACTGCTTATTAAAGGGGAGTTACAACAAGAAGTAATCGAGCTCGATCCGGGGGTACAAGAAGGGCTGATCAGTGTTGTCATAAAAAAACTTTGGGTAGCGAAAGGTTCTTTTTGTGAGCAATGAGTACTCAATCACGGATAGTAGCTTTTACAATACGCCACACAAGTTCTGGTTCGAATCCTTTTTGAATAACGTACTTGGCAAGTTTGTCGCGCCTAACAAATAAATTCGGTTCGTCTAGCTGGTTATCTTTTTTAGCAATAAGCGCTTCAATAGTTTGTGTGTAATCGCTTTCATCAATTTCTTTTAGCCCCACACGAATGCAATTAGATGAAAGTCCTTTAGCTTCAAGTTCATTACTAATTTTTAGTCTACCCCACTGTTTCATTCTAAATTTCCCTCCGGCAAATGCTTTAGCGAATCGCTCTTCGTTGAGGTAACCTTCTACAATTAAATGTGAGAGTAGTTCTTCTACTTCATCTTTGTAAAGGCCTAATGTATAGAGTTTGTTTTTTACCTCGCTATGCGACCGTTCCTGATAGGCACAGTAGTGATAAATTTTTTGACGCGCCTCAGAAATGCTGTGTCTTTTAACCGGTTTTTGTTGCATGCTTAAATGTAAAAAGGATCGCACGCAGAAACTACACCTGAAAAGTGTAATTGAACTTCACTGAAATGCATTTAACCACAGAGCACACAAAGAATGCACAAAGTTCACAATGAAAAGCAGGTAATTAAATCACGTTAAGATCTTTGTGTAGACCTTTGTGCCCTTCGTGGTTTCTGCACTTATTTTTTTGATGGCTTCTGGTTACTCGCTATTTCAGTAGCCCCTTATTTTTTAAAATGCTTGCCACAAACTTGCGTTCATTTTCGGAGTTGAAAATTTTGAAAGGCCAGTACATGAGTTGGGCCTTATTAATGTAAAGCACAAAATGATCTTTTCCCATTACTGCACTTTTAATTTGATCCCACTTCATGGGCATACCTTCGCGCGGATTAATTTTCATTAAAATTTGCTGGCTGCTAATCTCGTAGGAGAATTTTTCAAACAACATCTTCCCTTGTTCAAGTTGTGTAACTCCGTAAAACTGAATCCACCAAAACAGTAGATACATTCCTAGACCAATAAGAGCCGCAATAAACCACCAAATGCTGGCTGCTCCCGGAATAAAATATCCTAAACAAATTACCAATGCGCCCAGTGCGGCTATCCATCCTTGTTTGCGCAGTATACTTTTTAGTGCGGTGTTGATGTAAATTTTCTTATCCAGTTTGTAATTCTTTGTCCGTACAATCATAACTACTCTTATTTTAAAATGCCTTTAGGCTTAAGTCCATGCTCTTAACAGAATGTGTGAGCGCCCCAACAGAGATAAAATCAACTCCACAAAGAGCCACATCTCGAATGGTTTCTTCGGTTATTCCTCCACTCGCTTCGGTTTGGCAAGCACCATTAATCAGGGCAACTGCCTCTTTCATTTCGGCCAGCTTCATGTTGTCTAGCATAATAACATCTACACCACCTACTTCAAGCACCTGCTTAACTTCCGTTAGGGTTCGGGTTTCAACTTCAATGCGCAAATTTTTATGCTGGGCGCGAAGATAATCTTTTGTGCGAATGATTGCCTGTTCAATTCCTCCGGCCATGTCAATATGGTTATCCTTTAGCATAATCATATCGTAAAGGCCAATACGGTGGTTCATACCTCCACCAATAACAACAGCCCATTTCTCGGGCAATCTAAAATTGGGTGTTGTTTTACGTGTATCGAGTAAACGTGCTTTAGTACCCTGCACTAGTTGTGTTAAAAAGTGCGTCTTCGAAGCAATGGCACTCATGCGTTGCATACAGTTTAGCACTAAGCGCTCTGCGGTAAGTATGGATTGTGATGCGCCCTTTACCGTAAACGCGATCTCGCCCGGGGTAACCATGCTGCCATCAGTGAGGAGTATTTCTAGCTGTAAGGATTCATCTACGGCATGGAATATTTTTTCGGCTAGTTCTACTCCCGCCAGCATACCTTCTTCTTTAATCAATAAACGGGCTTTGCTCTGGGCTTCGGGCGGAATGGCCGCCAAGGTAGAATGGTCGCCATCGCCCACATCTTCGGCTAATGCCGAAAGGATGAAGGAATGAAGGAATTCGTCTGTAATGTATTCGGGCTTCACCGCGCAAAAATAGAAGGCAGCAAGTAATGATCAGGATGATTGATCAAATTTTGTACAGATTTTTAAAGAATCTTTACTCTTTCGTAAATCGAAGGTCTTCGATGAGCTGCGTTTTATTAACGCTTTTGATCTTCATAAATAGCCGATACACCTCCGTACCGCTTTTATATTGAAAAATAGCGAAGGGTTGGCCTCCTTTAGAAGATCCCTGGTGGATTACGTTTACTTCAGAAGGTGGGTGCTGTTTAAAAAAATCGCGCAGTACAAATTCGGCTTGGGTTTTACTATACGATTGTACATTGCCTTCTATGGTAACGTCTACGGTTTGGTTAAGGAATTTAGCGAGTTCCTTCGCGCTTCCGGCTTTTACGGTTTCTTTTACTTGTGCAATGATATCGCTTTGGCTATGAGCGATTTGGGGCTGAAAACTTGCCAAGGAAAAAACGAATACGATGAAATAGCTATTCAGGTTCATGTGGGTTACGTTGCGCTAAAACTATGCCATTGTCGAAAGATAGTAAAATAAACGGGCTCGGCAGGAGCACTACAATCGATTACTGAAAGGTGTACTGGGCAGAGGGGCAGAATACTCTATTCCTGTTTATATTTGCGCCTCTTACACAAAACATTTTACTTAACTAAAAATCTTTACAGTGGCCATTAAGATGCTCTAAATTCCACGGAAAGGTCATCTTCACCATGTACATGTCTTTTAAAATCAAACTCATACTATGAACAAGAAAGTTTTACTGATGATCCTGGATGGCTGGGGTATTTCCACCAACAAAGCCGTTTCTGCTATTGATAGTGCAAAGACTCCTTTTGTAGACTCACTCTATGGACGTTTTTCAAACAGTAAACTCGAGGCTTCTGGTCTGGCTGTGGGACTACCAGTAGGGCAAATGGGAAACTCAGAAGTAGGACACATGAATATCGGGGCTGGTCGGGTAGTATACCAAGATTTAGTGCGTGTAAACAAAGCCATTGAGGAAAAAGAGCTTGATCAAAACCCCGTGCTCGTAAGCGCTTTCGACTATGCCCTTAAAAACAATAAACAAGTTCATTTAATTGGGTTGGTTTCCGATGGAGGCGTGCATTCGCATATCGATCACCTCAAGGGAATTATCTCGATTGCTCACAATAAGGGAATAACGAAATTATTTCTTCACGCCTTTATGGATGGTCGCGATACCGATCCAAAGGGTGGCGCGGCATACTTAAAAGATGTTTTACAACACCTGAACAAAACTACCGGGAAACTAGCTTCCGTAATTGGTCGATACTATGCCATGGATCGGGATAAGCGCTGGGAGCGTGTAAAGCTTGCTTATGACCTACTCATCAATGGCGTGGGCGAGAAATCGACTGATCCAGTGAGTGTCTTGGAAAAATCGTATGCTAATCAAGTAACTGATGAGTTCATTAAACCCATTGTAATAACCGATGATAACCATCAGCCTGTGGCCACTATACAAGAAGGTGATGTAGTATTGTGCTTTAACTTTCGAACCGATCGGGGTCGTCAGATTACAGAGGTACTTACACAGAAAGATTTCCCGGAGTATGGTATGAAAAAATTGCCCCTCTACTATGTAACACTTACCAACTACGATGATTCGTTTAATGATGTAAAAACCATTTTCGATAAAGACA
>CAYNKN010000219.1:0-5716 GCA_964397805.1 uncultured Chryseolinea sp.
ATCTGTGTGCAGTCCGAGATCTTTATGCGTTTTAATAATCATGGCTACTTCTTCCAATGAAGTATTACCTGCCCGTTCACCAATTCCATTTATGGTAACTTCTGCTTGCCGTGCGCCACTAATTAAACCGGCCATGGTGTTTGCTGTGGCGAGTCCTAAATCATTATGGCAGTGTACCGAGATAATCGCTTTATCAATATTTTTTACATGCTCAAAGAGATATTGAATTCGCTTACCGTATAAATGCGGTAAACAATATCCGGTAGTGTCAGGAATATTTACTACATCGGCACCAGCTGCAATAACCGATTCAACTAATTGCGCCAAGAAAGCTAAGTCAGCCCGACCCGCATCTTCCGCAAAAAATTCTACTTCGTATCCTTTTGCTTTAGCATAACTCACTGCCCAAGTTCCTTGCTCTAATACTTTTTCACGTGTGCTATTAAACTTATGTTTAATGTGCATATCCGAAGAGCCGATACCTGTATGAATGCGACCACGTTTTGCATGATGCAAGGCTTCAGCTGCAACATCAATATCTTCTTTGCGTGCACGTGTTAATGCACAGACACCCGTACGCACGGCCTTCGATAACGCTACTACCGAAAGAAAATCGCCCGGACTAGAAATTGGGAAGCCAGCTTCAATAACATCTACACCCAATTCTTCCAGCTTGCGTGCTATGATAACTTTCTCATCGGTTGATAATTGGCAACCGGGTACTTGTTCGCCATCTCGTAAGGTGGTATCGAATATTTGGATCTTGTTGCTCATATTTTTTTGGTTTGAATAGCTTATCTACGTGTGTGGTGTGATGAATTAAATTTTGTTACTGACTTACTACAGAAACTAACAACCGTATTTGGTTGCACACTACATTACCCATTACCTCGGTACCCAATATTTTTTCGTGTGCGGTATTTTCATCGGCAATGTCGTGGGTGCGATATCCTTCTTTTAGCGTTTGTTCGATGGCTTTAATAACGGTATCGGCTTCTTCTTTTAAACCGAAAGAAATGTCAAGTAGTAATGCTGCCGACAGAATGGAGGCTAATGGGTTAGCAACACCTTTGCCTGTAATATCATGTGCACTGCCATGAATGGGTTCGTATAGCCCTACCGTGTCGCCAACAGAAGCAGACGCGAGCATGCCCATCGATCCGGCAATTTGGGAAGCCTCATCGGTTAAGATATCACCAAAAAGATTTCCGGTTACGACCACATCAAAGCTCTTGGGGTTTTGAATAAGTTTCATGGCAGCAGCATCTACAAACATGTGTTCTACCGTAACATCGGGATATTGCTTAGCTACTTCTTGTACCACTTCGCGCCACAAGCGTGAGCTTTCCAATACATTGGCTTTATCGACTGAAGTGACTTTTTTCGAACGTGTTTGAGCAGCTTTAAACGCACGATGTGCAATACGTTCTACTTCATACTGCGAGTAGATCATGGTATCGTAAGCCGTTTTGCCATTGTCTTTACGCCCGCGTTCGCCAAAGTATACGTCACCGGTGAGTTCACGAAAAAATAAGATGTCGGCACCACGTAACACTTCAGGTTTAATCGAAGATGCACCGAGTAGTTCATCAAATAATTTAATGGGGCGAAGGTTGGCGTATAGTCCCAGCTCTTTGCGCATTTTTAATAAACCTTGTTCGGGTCTTACTTTAGCCGATGGATCATTGTCATACTTGGGATGCCCTACGGCTCCAAACAATATGGCGTCTGTATTTTTAAGTTTATTAAGTGTTTCATCGGGGAGCGGATCGCCCGTGGCTTCAATTGCTTCATGGCCAATGAGTGCCGAATCAAAAATAAATTCATGACCAAAACACTCTGCAATTTGTTCTAATACTTTTTTACCACTCGAGGTTACTTCTTTGCCGATGCCGTCACCGGGTAGTATAGTAATTTTCTTTTTCATGTGTTGATATTGGGTTATTCTTACCTGTTGTGTAAAGATTTAGTGTGTGAGTTCGAAGTGTTTAATTTCTGAGCGAAGACTTAATAAATAATCGATGTCATCATACCCATTGATCATACATGTTTTTTTGTAGGTATTTATTTCGAAAGATTCAGTCGTGCCATCTTCTAATGATACGGTTTGTTTTTCGAGGTTGACTGTAACGGGCGATGCCGGATTTTTTTCTACCGTTGCAAAAATTTTCTTTACGAATTCATCGGATACTTGAATAGGTAGCAAGGCATTATTCAAAGCATTGTTTTTAAAGATATCAGCGAAAAAGCTGGAGATGACGACACGAAATCCATAGTCGTAAATAGACCATGCTGCGTGTTCGCGGCTACTGCCACATCCGAAATTTTTTCCGGCCACCAAAAATTTTCCTGCATAAGTAGGATCGTTCAAAATAAAATCTGCCTTCGGATTATTGTCGCTGGTATATCGCCAATCACGAAAAAGATTTTCTCCAAAGCCTTCGCGTGTTGTTGCTTTTAAAAATCGCGCAGGTATAATTTGGTCCGTATCAATATTTTCGATGGGTAGTGGTACTACCGTGCTAGTTAATGTTATAAATTTCTCTTTGCTCATTTAATTCGTTTTCAGAATTTATTTTTTGTTACTCACTAAAGTCTTACACCAATTCGCGCACATCGGTTACTTTTCCCGTAAGTGCTGCTGCGGCTGCGCTTAATGGGCTTGCTAAAAAAGTTCGCGATTTTGGTCCTTGTCTTCCTTCAAAATTTCTGTTCGATGTGCTGATGCAATATTTGCCAGCGGGTACTTTATCTTCATTCATGCCTAAACAGGCAGAACATCCCGGACTGCGAAGTTCAAAACCTGCGGCCTCAAAAATTTTATCTAATCCTTCGGCACGCGCTTGATTTTCTACTTGCTTCGATCCGGGTACTACCCATACTTCTACATGTTCTGCTTTCTTTTTACCTTTTACAATAGAAGCTACTAAACGCAAATCTTCAATGCGCGCATTGGTACAACTTCCGATAAATACATAGTCGATGGCCTTACCCAAAATTGCAGCGCCAGGCTCCAGCCCCATGTAGGCAAGTGATTTTGAAAATGAATTTTGTTCACTGATATCCTGTAGCTCTTCGAGTGTAGGAATTCGATCGGTTACTTTAATACCCATGCCTGGATTTGTTCCGTAGGTAATCATGGGTGCGATATCACTTGCGTCAAACGATAGCACGCTATCATACACAGCACCGTCATCTGATTTTAATTGATGCCACTGTTCTACTAAGCGATCGAAGTATTCTCCTTGTGGAGCAAATTTTCTTCCTTTAATATAGGTAAAGGTGGTTTCGTCTGGAGCAATTAAGCCACCGCGTGCGCCCATCTCAATACTCATGTTGCAAATGGTCATGCGCGCTTCCATCGAAAGATTGCGAATGGCATCACCAGCATACTCTACAAAATAACCTGTAGCACCACTGGCCGATATCTTAGAAATGACATAAAGAATAATGTCTTTGGCTACTACACCTTTTCCTAACGCACCATTGATTTCGATCTTCATGGTTTTAGGTCGATACTGTAAAACACATTGCGTGGCAAGTACTTGTTCTACTTCGCTCGTACCAATACCAAAAGCAATGTTACCAAACGCACCGTGTGTAGACGTATGGCTATCACCACATACGATGGTCATGCCGGGTAATGTTAATCCTAACTCGGGGCCAATGATGTGAACGATACCTTGATACGGATGACCGAGATCATATAACTCGATACCAAACTCTTTACAGTTTTTGCGAAGTGTTTCTACCTGATGCCGGGATAGTGCTTCACGAATAGGAAGGTGCTGATCTTTTGTAGGTACATTATGATCGGCTGTAGCCGAAGTGCGAGCTGGATTAAATACGGCAATCTCCCGTTTTCGCAGTCCGTCAAAAGCTTGCGGGCTGGTTACTTCATGAATAAAATGTCTGTCGATGTAGAGCACATCTGGATGACCTTCTGCGCTTTTAACAATGTGGGAATCCCAGATTTTTTCAAAAAGTGTTTTTCGTTGCGTCATGTTTTTATTCGTTCTCCTCTATGGCCAACTGTGTAACAACTGTTAGTTTGCACAGGGCTTGTAAAAATGAAACCGCCCCGATTGATGCACAGTATGGGCATCAATCGGGGCGGAAACTCGGTTCTATTTTTTTATGTCATCTCATGGGAGATGGAATCAATAGTTAAAATTACTTGAAAGTATAAGAGGGATTCTTTGCGCTTGTAAGATGAAGAAAGTTATGAGTAGCATCAACAAATTGTTAAAAAATTTTTATCAATACTAACAATTGATTGGTAGTTAGTGATCAAAAATAGCCGACAGATTATGTGTGTATTATCGCAGATGTTGAATACTTTATCGGTAAGGTTGTGTGCTTACTGATACTTGTGCAGCGAGTACATACGAGGAGCGTCTCCATACACCATAACTATTCTTTCGGTAGTAAGATTTAAAGTGATCGATTGATGCACGGGAAGAAGACGATCCAAACGATGTACCCGACATAAATCCTTTCCACGAGTTGAATACAATTTTTTGGCCATCAACGAGTACACTATCTACTGAAAAATTTTTCGGATACAGTCTTTTAAATTCATTGAACTGATCGACCATGATAACGCGATCTTCTTTATCGACTAACCATTCGAAGGCAATAAAAAAAGATTTTCTCTCAATGCGAATATTGTAGCGCTCCAGGTCAAACTCAATCCATCCTTTGTTAATCGAGGAGATAATTATTTTATTTTCATGAAACAGATCATTGCCGGGTAATCCACTTACGGTATCGTGTTCTAAAATGCGCACACGTATTTTAAAATCATCCATGGTGTTTTTAGCAATACGTAATCGCGCACGTTTAATGTAGTAGGGTGGAACCAGCTCGGGGTTATATGCTGGATATTTATTTTCAATAAGCAGTGCCATGGCAGCACCTGCGGCAACCGAATCGGTATAGATACTTCCGCTATCAAATTTTCGATTACCCAATGTAGCTTTCGATTTAATCGTTGGCTTGCCTAAAACCATTACACTGTTTAAAAGTGTAGCTTCTTCGCTCAAGTAAATTACCGGAGTTTGGTTTGTAGTAAAGTAATCGACAGAAAATGATTTGCGTTGAAATCCTAATGCTGAAAAAAGTATAGAATCTTTGCTGTACTTTTCTGGAATACGCAAACTAAAGCTACCATCTTCATTAGAGATGGTACCCACCGGTGAGTTAATAATACCAATGTTCGCAAAGGCTATTGGTTTATTCCCTGGGTTCTTCAACAACTTGCCCTCTATTTGCCATTGCGCGTATGCCGAGCACACACAAAAGCAAATCAGCAGGAATAGTGTTAGGTACTTCATTTACAATAGAGTTAACAATTACCTTGAGTTAAGGTATAGATAGTAAAGTGAAGCCAAATGTATGGTTGGTTAAAATTATTTACCACCATGGTAACGGAAAATTTATATCGTTAACGGAATCAACCACCATATCGGGTTTGAATGCGTAATTTTTTAATTCTTCCTTTTTTGTAATACCACTTAAAACTAAAATAGTTTTATAGCCCATTTGCACACCACCTTGTATGTCTGTGTCCATTGTGTCGCCAATAACGGTGGTTTCTGCCGTCTCTAATCCCAATGCCTTACGGGCAGAGCGCATCATAACGGGTCCGGGTTTGCCTACAACAAACGCTTTAATGCCGGTGGCTTCTTCGATCATAGCCGTTGTGGCGGCAATG
>CAYNKN010000220.1:0-590 GCA_964397805.1 uncultured Chryseolinea sp.
GCACTCAATTAAAGAAGAAAGTTCATTCTGCTATTTATGCACTCTTATTTTTAGCATTTATTTTAGGCTTGTCGACAATCCTTAAAAGCTGTACAGATTCTTGTGAGGTACGACATGAGTATGTTTACCTTGAACCGGTCTATAGTACAGTGGCAGAAATTAGAGAAGGTATAAGTCTGCTCCCGGCAGAACCTATTAAACAGGTTGGTAAAATTTACTTTAAGGATGGATACTTATTCATTAACGAGCCGCAAAAGGGAATTCATATTATAGAAAATTTTAATCCGGCTGCACCGAGAGCAGTAGCGTTTTTGAAAATTCCAGGCAATGTGGATTTGTCTATTAAAGGAAATACGCTTTATGCTGATAGCTATGTTGACTTAGTGGCTTTTGACATTACGAACTTAACTGCCATTCACGAAGTGGCACGTTTAGAGGGGGCTTTTAAAAATTACACCAGCTTTGGTTTTAGGGCTGATGTGAACTGTTGTGTGATAACGGATTGGGTTGAACGGAAAGAAGTAAGTATTACTGAGTCTGATTGCAAGGTTAATATACAACCGTGGGGAGGATTTTGGTTTGAAAATGGA
>CAYNKN010000220.1:600-5701 GCA_964397805.1 uncultured Chryseolinea sp.
GAATTGCAGTTCGAAGTGATATGCTTGCTAACTTTAGTTCAACAGCTGCCATATCTCCGGGGCCAGGCTCAGGCTCCGGAGTTGGCGGATCTATGGCACGCTTTACGATTAGCGATAATCATTTATACATGCTCGATGGAGCCGATATTCAAACGGTCGATATAACATCAACGCATGATCCATTGCTAAAATCACGCTCCGCATTAGCATGGGATATTGAGACCATTTTTCCGTATAAGAAAAATCTATTTATTGGTTCTCAAAGTGGTATGCACATTTTAGATATCTCTAACCCCGAACTTCCGGTTAAAGTAAGTACTTACGCGCATGTACGAAGCTGCGACCCTGTAGTGGTTGATGACCGTTATGCATATGTTACATTGCGGTCGGGTACATTCTGTCAGGGATTCACCAATCAGTTAGAAGTTATTGATATTCAAAATTTAAGTGCTCCCAAATTAATTGAAACCTACGCCATGACGAATCCGCACGGCTTAGGTATTGATAACAACACCTTATTTATTTGCGATGGTAACGATGGATTAAAAGCTTTTGATGCTACGGACGTTCATGCCATCGATAAGAATTTATTGGTACACTATAAAAATATTCATGCGTTTGATGTTATTCCACTTAACGGAGTGTTAATGATGATTGGTGAAGGAGGAATTTATCAGTACGACTATACAGATACAAAAAACATTGTACTACTAAGCCACATCCCAGTTACCAATGGCGATTAAGCGATCAGTACTAGTTCTACTTTTACTGTCATTTTTTTGTGACGTTTATGCGCAGCGCGATTCGGTTCGTGTAGGTAGCGTAAGGTATTCAAACAATTTTTTAATGGGTGGAATTTTAAGTAAGCGCGGTGAGGGCACTACCTTTACATTCTCTACTACAAATGGTATTCGCTATAAACGATTAGCTGCCGGATTAGGTATGGGGTATGATGCTTATTTAGAATGGCGAGCGTTGCCTGTATTTATAAGTACTTCGTATGATTTTGGTGTAAGTAAGCGCAACCGAAATAATGCTTTGTTTATTCAGTTTAATTACGGCTATGCCACTACTTATTATGCACCGGAGCGCGATGGCCAACCAGAATATACTTCAACCGTAGGTTTAATGTTTAATCCCAACATCGGATATCGTATTAAAGCCGATAAATTCAGAATCTATATACAGGCAGGGTATAAGCATCAGCGTAATAGCTACCAATATGATTCGTGGTGGTGGGGTAATACAGGTTCTACAATTTTTGTTGATCAAAAAATTAACCGGATGGTTGTACAACTTGGTTTTGGATTGAATTAGTTTTTGGTGAGTTCTTCTATACGCAACATAATATCTTCCCAAGTTTTAGTAAGGTTTTGAAGTTCTGTGTTGATAGCATCGAATTGCTGCTGAGTTTTTTGTAGTGTTTCGAAATGACTAAATACTTCAGGCTTGGCCATTTCGGTTTCTACACTTTTCCGCTTGGCTTCGGCTACTGAAATTTCATCTTCTACTTTCTTTAGTTCTCGCTCCAGCGGCTTTAGTTTACTATCATTTTTTACAGGCTTCGGTTGAGTAGGAGCAACCGGCTTTACTTCCTTTTTTGAAGGAGTATCCTTCGGTTGATTAGTTAGTTCAGTTTTTTTGCGCCAGTATTCATAATCTTCATACGTGCCTGGGTATTCTTTAATTTGCATATCTTCGATGTACCAGATTTTATTCGCAATTTGTGTTACAAAGTGCCGATTATGCGATACCACCACAAAGCTTCCTTGATACTGTTGAAGTGCTTGAATCAAAATATTTTCAGAGATAAAATCCAAGTGGTTAGTGGGTTCATCCAGTAGTAAAAAATTAGCTTCAGAGATTAATGTTTTGGCCAACGCTACGCGGGATTTCTCACCCCCCGAGAGCACCTTAATTTTTTTGAATACATCTTCATCCGAAAATAAAAAGCATCCTAATACATTGCGTAATTCCTGCTCCGTTTTTCCAGAGCCCGATTGTTTGAGTTCTTCTAAAATCTCGTTGTCTGCGTGAAGTGCCTCTAACTGGTGCTGTGCATAAAATGCTTGAATCACATTATAGCCCAGTGTTCGCTCGCCTTCAATGGGTTCTGTGCCAGATATAATACGCAACAGTGTTGACTTACCCTTTCCGTTCGCACCAATCAATGCGATTTTATCTCCGCGCTCAATAGAAGCCGTTGTATTTTTTAAGATACCTACTGAGCCATACGATTTTGATGCATCTTTAATAGAAATAATATAGCGTCCTGGCTGTTGATTAAAATTAAAGCGAAAGTTTACGGCCGCAGTATCATCCACTACTTCCTCCACCATGTCCATACGTTCTAATGACTTTACGCGCGATTGTACTTGTTTTGATTTTGTGGCTTTTGCTCTAAATCGTTCAATGAATCGCTCCGTCTGTCGTATTTTTTGTTGTTGATTTTCAAACGCATTTTGTTGAATCTCCTGACGCAATTCTTTCTCTTGCAGGTAGTACGTATAGTTACCTTCATACGAAACCAGTTGCTGCATGGTAACATCAACTGTTTTGTTGATGACGTTATCTAAAAATATGCGATCATGCGAAACCACCATCACGGCACCTTCATAATTGCGTAAATAGTTTTCTACCCATTCAATAGATGGTAAATCTAAATGGTTAGTAGGCTCATCCAGCATAAGCAGCGATGGCTTTTCTAATAATAGTTTGGCCAACATAACCCGCATGCGCCATCCACCTGAAAATTCTTTTAGCGGTCTGTGTAAATCTTCTGTTTTAAAGCCAATACCTTCTAATACTTCTTCGGCTTTCGATTGCACCGTGTAACCATCTAGGTGATCGTATTTTTCCTGAAGTTTGGTGAGTTTATCTACTAAGTTATCGGAGTATTCTGTTTCTAATTTTTTAATGGTATGCTCAATTTCGCGTTCAATATCTACTACTTCTTTAAAGGCGCCCATAGCTACCGTTAAGATGGAGTCTTCAGTTTGGTAGGAGAGTAGATCTTGATTTAAAAATCCAATCGTACAATCTCCACTTTTACTAATGGTACCGGCATCTAAGGTTAAATCACCGTGAATCAGTTTTAATAGGGTAGATTTTCCACGTCCATTTAGTCCAATCAACCCAATTTTATCTTTGGGCTTAACAAACATACTGGCATTTTCATAAAGCGCCCTGCCACCAATAAAATACGATATATTCGATACTGAAATCATGGCCGCAAAAATAAGGATAATCAGTACGATTTAGCGTGCGATTGGTTTTAAAGTTTGAGGTGCCGCTTATCCAAAGTACATGCTAATTCACACTGAAATGGCTTACTTTACCATTCAAAATTTGCTGCTTATGAAAACCCTTCAGTTTACCTTTACCACTTTGTTATTTATTGTGTTGGCGTGTGGTAACTCCACTAAAAACGAAGTATCAACTGCTAATGATGGGAGCTTTCCGGCTATCAGCGAATATGCCAAGACACTTCCACTTGATGAAATTAAATTACCGCAAGGGTTTTCGATTACTGTTTTTGCAGAGGTTGATAATGCGCGCTCGATGACGTTAAGTCCTTCTGGGGTGGTGTACGTTGGGAATCGAAATGGCGATAAAGTATATGCAGTAAAAGATACGAATGGCGATTTTGTTGCTGACAAAAAATGGGTAATTGCCTCAGGGTTAAATATGCCAAACGGAGTAGCATTTAAAGATGGTGATTTGTATGTAGCTGAGGTAAGTAAAATTTCAAAATTCCCAGGTATTGAATCCAAACTGGCCAACCCACCTACACCGGTTGTCATTACGAACGATTATCCAAGTGAAACACATCATGGTTGGAAGTACATTGCTTTTGGTCCCGATGGAAAATTATATGTTCCTGTTGGCGCTCCGTGTAATATCTGCGATCGCAAGGAAGAAATCTATGCCACCATAACTCGCATTAATGCAGATGGCTCTGGTCGCGAAATTTTTTCCCGCGGTATTCGTAACACGGTTGGCTTTACGTGGCATCCAATCACAAACGAATTGTGGTTTACCGATAATGGTCGCGATATGATGGGTGATGACGTGCCGCATTGCGAATTGAATTATGCACCTAAGGCTGGTATGCACTTCGGTTATCCCTATTGTCATGAAGGTTCTGTAAAAGATCCTGATTTTGGAAATAAACGTGCATGTAGTGAATTTACACCACCAGCTGCAAAACTAGGTGCGCATGTAGCACCACTCGGTCTAAAATTTTACACTGGAAATATGTTTCCGAAGCAGTATAAAAATCGGCTGTTTATTGCTAAGCATGGCTCATGGAATCGCTCTGCGAAAAGTGGTTATGTGGTTAGTATGGTTACACTAGAAGGTTCAAATGCGGTAAAGGGAGAAGAGATATTTGCCAGTGGATGGTTAAACGAATCGACTCAAAAATATTGGGGTCGTCCGGTTGATGTACTTCAGTTACCCGATGGTTCTATATTAGTTTCAGACGATCATGCTAATGTTATCTATCGTATTTCATATAAAGGTTAAGTAAAGAATACTATGCAGTGGCTACGTTTTATTGGTTGCATACTGATCGTGGGTCAGGTGCATGTATTTGCGCAAGGAAATAAAATCTTATCAGAGACTTCTATTGTAAAGCAGGCGGAGCATACGCCTATTAAAAATCAGTCGAATACAGGTACGTGTTGGAGTTTCTCTACGGTTTCATTAATTGAGTCGCAGACAATTAAAAATAACTTGGGTACGATTGATCTCTCCGAAATGTTTATCGTGCGAAACATTTATGTGGAGAAAGCTAAAAATTATGTTTTACGCCAAGGTGTTGCGCAGTTTGGTCCAGGAGGATTAGGACACGATGTTATTCGTGCTGTAGCGCGTTATGGAGCGTTACCCGAAAATGTATATACGGGTTTATCGCTTGGAAAAGAAAATCATAATCACAACTCACTCGATAAACAATTAAAAGCTTATGTGGATAGTGTACTTCAGGTAAGGCCACTTCCCACAGATTGGCTTCTGGGTTTCGAAAGTATTTTGGATGATCACTTAGGTAAGGCACCCAAAACATTTACCTATGGCGAGCGAACGTACACACCGCAGT
>CAYNKN010000221.1:0-5695 GCA_964397805.1 uncultured Chryseolinea sp.
TACCAAATCGTAGTATTTTTGTAGCTTCTGCTCAACCGAAACCGCAAGCGTCCGATTTGTAATCCAATCATCTTCTGAAACTTGATGTGAGTTGAGTCCCGCTAAAATAGCACCTGTCAGTACCCCGTGTTTTCCATCTAGCTGCTGATAGGCTACTTCATAGTCGCGGGATGCAGCAATAAAAGAGCGATCGCACCCCGAACTTTGTCTTCCCAGTTCGGTATCTTTAAAATTGAGCAATTCTCCAGCAAAACAGCAATCTAACCAAATAATTTGTTGTTTTACTTGACTCTTTTGCAATATATCCCATAAATCTCGTAGCCCAAAACCCCATATTTTACCTGGGTTAACATCGCTGGCTGCTAAAAAACCCTGTGTTAAATTTGCTCTTAATTGCTTTCGCAGTCCATGTCCTGCGAAAAATAATAACGCTGTTTCTGGGGGTTTTCCAGTTTCAGGAAGGAATAGATCGAGGATTGCTTTTTCTAATTCTTCGGTTTTAAAAGGTTTTTCTGGGTCAACTTGCAATTTACCATCGATAATTTTAGCTGGGAAGCGTTTGACTCGGAAGTTGTTTTGGGCTTCTAGGTGTTGTGCGATCGCTTCTGCATCAGATGCAGGGGTAGTGAGATGCTTGTGACTACCTGATGAATTTTTGAGGAAGGGGTATTTGTTGATTCCTATTACTAAAGCATCTCGGCTCATGTGGACAGTTTAAGTTTTTTTAGTTAGATACAGTATAATTGTAATGCTTATACTTTCGTGAAGTACTTGATTGTACAAATTCTCAAATTCAGGTATAGTCTATTACATTACACAAATAATTGTAGTTTATGAACCCATTTTTGTTTGTAACTGATTTAGATTACACGCTTGTGGGCGATAAAAAAGCTTTAGATAAATTAAATCAAAGATTAGACAAGCATAGAAAAGAATACGGGACTAGAATTGTTTATGCAACAGGGCGATCGCTCATTTTGTATAAGCAACTAACTCAGGAGCAATCACTTATAGAACCTGATGCACTAATCGCTTCTGTAGGAACTGAGATATATTTAGATTCCAAGACATATAAGCTTGATTCAGAATGGTCAGAGAAGCTAACTTTTGGTTGGAACCCCAACTTGATCGCTAAGATTGCAAATAAATACCCCGAATTAGTTCCTCAACAGCAGTCAGAGCAAGGTTTTTTCAAGGCTAGCTATCTGGTCGGTGAAAAGGATGCTGTCAGAATATTACCTGAATTAAGGTCTGAACTGGAAAGCAATAGTTTGAAGTTCAATTTAATCTATAGTGGTGGCAAAGACCTCGATATTCTACCACTTCATGCTGACAAAGGTTTAGCTGTTAAATTTTTGCAAAAAAAATGGGAAGTTGATTCTTATAGAACAGTTGTGTGTGGTGATTCTGGAAATGATATAGCACTATTTAGTGCTGGAGAAGAACGAGGAATTATTGTAGGAAATGCTCGTCCAGAATTACTTGAATGGTATAATGCAAACTCAACCGACCGTCATTATGTGGCTCAAGCACCCTATGCGGCTGGTATTATAGAAGGCTTGAACTACTTTAATTTTCTTTGAATATTAAAGTTGAGATATTTGTCTAAAATCTTGATAATATTCTTAATTATATTTTTTCTAATTTATAATTGCTCCTAAAGCTATAAGTGTAGATTTTTGAGCATCAGTTAAACCCTTTATGCCATTAATCTTCATACCTTGGTAAGGTTTGCTGGTGGGTTCTATAGTATCAAGACATTCCCCTGTAAATATATTCCAAGTTTTAATAGTTTGATCTTGACTGCTACTAACCAAAATTCCACCTTTCGGGCTAAACATCAAGGATTCCACTGCCGCTTGATGCCCTTCTAAGTAACGAAGGGGTTTTTTATTATTATCAAGACTCCACAAGCTAATAGTTTTATCATGCCCACTACTTGCAAAAATTAGACCTTCGGGGTGGAAAGCAACAGTCAAGATTCTATCTGTTTGTTCATCATTATCGTTAAAATTCCAAATTCTTTTTTGGCTTCTGATATCCCATAACTTTAATTGATTGTCGAAACCTCCGCTAATGAGATGATTACCATTAGGACTAAAAGCTAATGAATGAACCTGGTTGTCATGTTCTTTTAATACACTAACTGTATTAGTCTCATAATTCCACAGTCGTATTGTTTTGTCACGACTGCTACTTGCTATTAAAGGCTCGTTAGGACTAAAAGCAAGGGATAATACGCGATTAGTATGCCCACGTGAGCCATATAAAGAGTCGATAACTTCACGATTTTCAATATCCCATAAAATCACTTTACGGTCATTGCCACCACTAGCTAATTTTTTCCCGTCAGGACTAAAAGCTACTATTCGTACTCTATCGGTGTGTTGTTCATTCAAATTAGATGATTCCTGCCACTGATTATTTTGTAATCTCCATAGACATATTGTATTATCTTCGCTGGCGCTAGCAAGCATATTACCATCTGGGTTAAAAACTACTGACCAAACCCAATCTGTATGCTTTGAAAGTGTTGCTACGGGTTCTTTACTAGATATTCCTTCTTGAATATTCCAAAGCCGAATTTTATTATCTTCGCTCCCAGTTACAAGCATTTTGGCATTAGGACTAAATGCAACTGACCAAATCCTATTTGTATATCCTTGTATAGTTTTTTGGCACTTACCGTTGTTAATATCCCATACCTTAATAGCATGATCGTCAGCACCACTAATTAGTAAGTTTCCAGGGTTAGGACAGAAAGCTACAGAGCGTAATTGATTTTTGTGCCCATTTTTATATGTCCCCAAGATTTTTAAACATTCTCCAGTATCAATACTCCACAAGCGAATGTTATGATATTCATCAATTCCACTAAGATTTTTTTCACTACTGCCACTAGCAAGGGTTTTACCATTTGAACTAAAAGAAATTGTCCATACTTGCTTTACCTGATCGGATTTTAAAATTTTAAAAGATTCATTATTAATATTTGTTTTCCATAATCGAATTGTTCCATCCTCACTACCGCTAGCAATTAATGCATCATCAGGAGAAAATACAACACAGCGTACAGCTTTTTCATGTTCCTGCCACTCATTTAAAAGCTGACAATGATTAATTTCACGAATGTCCCACAAACGCACATATCCATCTTGACTACCACTTGCTAAAGTACGACTATTGCTAAAAGCAACAGAGTATACTTCTTGTTGTTTAAATGGAATTGGCTTAGCTTGAATATTTGTATGTGTATCCCAATCTTCTAAATCCCATAACGTTATTTGCTTATCTCCTGCACTTACTAAAATATCTCCATCAAAACTGAACTTAATAGAATAAATACATTGTTCATCTTTTAGTTCCTTGATTTTCTTTAGTGATGTGACATCCCATAATCTTATAGTCTTATCTTCTCCTGCACTAGCCAATATTTTACCATCTGGGCTGAAGGCTACTGACCAAATTTGATGACTGCGACTTTCTCCATCGCTAAGTAATGTCAGCTTGTAATTTTCTGTTTCCCACAATCTAACATTACCGTTAGCATCTCCTGCGGCAAAATACCTTCCATTAGGGCTAAAAGTAATTGAATGGATACAACTCAAAGTTTCTGAAAAAGTCGATTCATCGAACTTTGAATTTGAGAAATCGACATCATGCAACTCTACATTTTGTAAATCAGCATTGCGAACAGGAATATTAGAAAAATCTTCAACTGTTAAATCAGTTCCCAGCAATAAAAGCAAATTTAGGACGTTACCTGCCAAGCATCCATTTACTGGCTCTTGCTCACGCCATTCAGCTAGAATCTTTGTTAGGCGTTCTTTAACTGGTCTCTTCCCACCAAATTCCCTTAGCAATCCATTTTTAATCGGTTCAATTATACGATCTTTCTGTATATCTTTAATGTAGTCTTTTGCATGAGCTTGAAGTAAAGAGCATTGTTTGAAGTATTGTGGCTGTTGCTTGACTATTTCATCAATAATTGTATGAATCAATCGATTAATAACATAGTCTCTTACCATTGGCACTAAACTAAAACTCGAAGCTTCTTTGTTAATTAAGGTCAGATATTCTAATTTAGAATAATTTCTAATTTCTCTTCGACATACTGACTCATTCCGAATAGCCAGAAGATACATAGTCTCTTTTTCTGACTCATTTAGCGCAGCAAATTGGCTGCCTAAAAGATTATGAATTCCTTCTGGTAAATCTTGAATAATAATATCATATTCTTCGTTCTGATAATTAGATATACGTCTAAGTATTGCTCGATAATCAACATATTGCTCAAGGAAACTTGAAAGTTCACCATCATATCTATCTAAAATTATTTTGGATGCAATACCTAGAGCTACGGGATTACCGCCATAGTAACCAACAAATTCCTGCCAATAATCTTCTCTCAAATTTGTAACTTCACAATATATATCTGGAGAATAAGCATCTTTGACATCTTCAGCTTTTAACCCATTAACTGAAATAGTACGGTAGTAGCGGCTATCATTTTTGTGATTATTTAATTCTATCAAATGTCTTTGACTTGTTAATATCAAGCAACTTTTATGTGAGCTTTGTGTAATTTGCTGTATGAATTCTCCAAATTCTTCCCATCCTTTTCTATAAATTTTATTCCCATCATTGGCATGAATAATTTCTGTAATATCATCCAACACAAATAAACATTTATTTCGCTGAAAATAGTCAATTAAATATTTAATTCTGTTGTTGATGTTCTCTGAGTTATGTTGATCTTGAGAATGGAGCGAAAATGTTTTAATTAGATCATCAATCAAAACATGAAAAGAAGAAATATAACGTAAGTTTTTCCAGATAACATACCGAAAATTATGTTGAACTCTCTCTTTTAACTTTATAGCTAAAGTAGTTTTACCAATTCCCGTCATGCCAACTAAGCTGATTAAACGGCATTCATTACCAAGAACAATTTTTTCTAAGTTGTCTAGTTCCTCTGCACGACCCAAAAAATTAGATACATCAGTCGGCATATCTACTGTATCTAAAACTTTTGAAGAATTTTTTGCGTCATTTTTACCTTGAATTAGTTGAATCACTTCTCCGTAATTACGAATAAGTGGAGATTGGGGAATTTTTACCAGATTGTAGTGTTTTTTAATCTCCCTACGTACATCTACTGTTAGCTTTTCATTAGTAACCCACTCAAACTCTGGAACTTGATAAGGATTAAGTCCCGCAAGAAGTGCATTACTGAGTACACTATGTTCACCATTTATCTGCTGATAAGCGACTTCATAATCATAGGATGCAGCAATTAAAAAGCGATCACGCTGTTGGTTAATTTCTGTTTCCTTGAAGTTAAGCAATTCTCCACTAAAACAGGAGTCCAGCCAAATAATCTGCTGCTTGACTTGACTTTTATGCAAAATATCCTGCAAATCTCGCAGTGGCATACCCCATTGTCCTTTACTGGGATTAGCATCGCTAGCAGCTAAAAAACCTTGATTTAATGTTCCTAAAGTCTTTCGCATTCCATGTCCAGCAAAAAACAACAACGCAGTTGCTGGAACATTATCGCTATCTGGGAGAAAGAGGTTGGTGATCGCATCCTCTAACTCTTCTTTTTTGACTCTTTTATTTGGATCTACCTGTATTTTCCCGTCAATTATGCTTTCAGGTAGACGTTTAACCCGAAAATCTCCATGTTCTTCCA
>CAYNKN010000222.1:0-5680 GCA_964397805.1 uncultured Chryseolinea sp.
TGTAGCGTAGGTCTTCTTCAATAAGTGCTTCAAGCTTATGGGGCTCAATTGTTTTGAGGCTAGGTGTGAGGTTAAGCCTCGCCTGTGAAAAGAGTTCGGGGTTTAGCAAATATTCTGTTCCCTTCTTTGCCCCACGTGTTATCAGAATTTTTTTTTCGATTAAGGAGCCCAGCCAATACTTGAGTTTGTCTTCTTGTTTCAATTGAAGAGCGTTAGAAAGTTGTGTAGATGGTACTTTCTTTTTAGTAGCCACTATGCCCAGCGTGATAATTTCACGTTGCGTTAAAACATAATGTTTGTTGATGTAATCAATAACTGAAAGAGCTTCTCCATCTATAATACCTGACTGAACAGTAACAGACATTTTTCCAAACGAACTTTCTAATTCAGGAAAGGGCTTCGCATCAAGACTTAATTTTTCATATACCAAATCATACCCAGAACCTTCGCCCTCCATTAACTTTAGATCGTGCAGGGTTTGGATAAGGTGTGGATTTCTTCTTTGTCGTTCGTGAAGGATGTTATCTTTTGAGATGCCAAGCGGTAAACCACCTGGATTAGTAAAGACGATATGATCCGGATACACTTCTAGAAAAATATCACCAGTGCTAGTATAACGTTTGTGTGCAAAGCAATTGATAAGCAATTCTCGAATTACTTCTTTTGGATACTTTCGAATAGTCTCTCTAAAAAGTCCATTGGGTAATTCTGTAGAGTATGTTAATTCTACTGCTTCGCGCTCAATATCCAACAACAATTGCATCGGATTATGCTCATGAAAATGCCAATTCTTCTTGCGCTCTTTTTCACCACGTTCATTATAGACTATATATTGAAAAGTAATAGGATAACTTAACCGAGCACGCTGTGAGGGCGTACCAACCCATAACACACCCAAATTTGTTAAGTGGCCTTCTGGTGAAACTAATTGGTAGTGCTCCATTATTTCTGCGTATGATTTATCTTTTATAAAATCAGATACTTTATCAGACGACCGGATATGCTGGCAGAAATAACTTATTTGAAATTGATCAGCTTGTGCAATTGTTATTTTTTGAGCTACAACTAACTCCCATTGAAATGCGCCTCGTTCAGCAGCAAGGTTAGTGAGTTCTTCGCTACTTACTGGGTAACAGTTATCTGTTATTCTAATAAAAACCTTTCCTGATGAAGTAGTGGCAATTGTTCTTGATGAAGGTAAAACTTTAAATGAAAAATACTGACCACCACTCGTTGCGTTATGTATTTCTGGATTAGCAATCCCTACGGCACTAGTTAGGTCTCTTAACCTAGAAATGACTTTGTTCATTTCCTCAATTTTTACTTTTTGATCGCTGGGCGGTTCTGCTTGATTATTTTCAATACCAACTATAATGGTTCCACCTTGTGCATTGGCAAAACACACACAAGTTTCTGCCAATGATTCTACATCAGATTTTGATCCAATGGCCTTTTTTAGGCTTTTAAATTCGATGTTGCTATCCTCTTGCCAATTGTTCATTCTAATTCGTTATTACGTAACTCAATTACCCAGCATACATTATAAATCAAATACTTATGTGGATTTTCCGTTTTCTAATTAAGTAAGAATCTACAAGGTTCTTTCTCTTATTTTACTTTTCACGCTTAAAGTAAAATAGCGAATTTCTTATTTTACTTTCCGCTAAAGTTGAATCCCCACCGTCTTCAAATTCTCTTTAATCCGTTCTTGCAGTTCTATTGATTTAGCAAACTGTTCTTTAAGATTGGCGGTAATCCCGCCTACTTTTTCATCGAAACTTATTCCATCATCTTCAACTTCTTCTGTTCCAACATATCGCCCTGGAGTAAGCACAAAATTATTTGCTTCAACTTCTTTTAAGGTTGCTGCCTTAGAGAAGCCTTGCACATCTTCATACTTACCATTTTTATTTCTCCATTCATGATAAACACTTGCAATGCGGGCAATGTCATCTTCTGTAAGTATTCTGTTTTTACGACTTGTCATTACGCCAAGCTTACGGGCATCGATGAAAAGAATTTCATTGCTTCTATCGCGAAACTTATGGTTCTTTCTATTACGAGCCAGAAACCAAAGGCATGCGGGAATTTGTGTGTTGTAAAAAAGTTGAGTGGGTAAAGCAACCATACAATCCACCAAGCCTTCTTGTATCATAGCCTTGCGGATTTCATTTTCAGAACCTGAATTGGTTGTCATTGAACCGTTGGCTAATACAATTCCGGCAGTGCCAGTCGGGCTAAGTTTATTAATGAATAGTTGAAGCCAACCATAGTTTGCATTTCCGTCAGGAGGCACACCGTATTTCCACAAGTGGCTATCCTGTAATTGTTCACCACCCCAATCCGAAATATTGAAGGGAGGGTTAGCCATAATGAAGTCAACCTTTAAATCTTTGTGTCTGTCGTTATGAAAAGTATCTCCTAGTTCAATTTTTGCATCGATACCTCTAATGGCCAAATTCATTTTAGCCAGCTTGTAGGTGGTGGGATTGCTCTCTTGTCCGTAAACAGCAATATCACCAATCTTACCACCGTGGGCTTCCAGAAACTTTTCGCTCTGCACAAACATTCCGCCCGATCCACAGCAGCCATCATAGATTCTTCCGCTGTAGGGTTCAAGCATTTCTACTAATAACTTTACAATGCTTTCGGGTGTGTAGAATTGCCCACCGCGTTTACCTTCGGCATCAGCAAACATGCCGAGGAAGTACTCATACACTTTTCCTAAGAGGTCTTTACTACTGTGGCCTTTTTGATTGAAGCCAACATTGCCAATTAAGTCAATCAGTTCACCTAATCGTTTCTTATCTAATGCAGGCCGTGCATAATCTTTTGGCAACACACCTTTAAGACTTGGGTTATCTTTTTCGATAGCATCCATCGCATCGTCAATGTCCTTGCCGATAGTGGGTAGCTTGGCACGTTGGTGTTGCAGGAAACTCCAGCGAGCAGAAGGGGGCACGTAGAATACGTTCTCTGCTAAATACTCATCCTTATCTTCTGCATCCGAGTGTTTATCAGCTTGAAGCTTCTGATAGAGTTCATCGAAGGCATCGGAAATATACTTGAGGAAAATAAGGCCTAATACAACATGCTTATATTCGGCAGCATCCATGTTGTTACGCAGTTTGTCTGCTGTAGCCCAAAGGGTCTTTTCGAGGTCTTTAAGGTCAGTCATGGGTAAGTTAGGAATACCCAGTTGGCTTTCAGGAATTTACACAACTGGAATTTTAAAAGTAGGGCAAATTCCTTCCGAATTCAAATATTCTGGTTGGTACTCTTTATCAAAAATAAAAGATATCCTTCCGGTTATCCTGAGCTTCTAGGTATGAGTAGTGATGATATCGCTATTACTCAAATGGTTGAGTTATTTGGCTTCACCCACATGCCTTGGCTGATGGTGGTTAAGCATTAACGGATGTGGAAAAGTACGGATTACGGAAACAGTTCAAGCTTTATTAGCAACACTTCAGATCGGCAACTATTCTTGTTAACCAATTTTTTTTCCTGTCATGCAACCAGCTTCCTAGCTTTAGTGTCTAGTAAGCATGTTTGCAAGAGCTATGTTATCCAAACGAAAAATAGTATTGATCATTGGGATTGTAGTGGCTATTACCGTAGGTTTTTATACCGGACTTTTCGGCAACGGCATGAAACTACCACCACTTCCTTTTTAATACCGCCAACTCTTGGTGTCGGCATTTGGTGGGGCACTTTCTTCAATTCGTTTTAAGATTTTTGGTAAGTACATGGAGTTGTAACGCAATCGCGATACATAGTTTGGATTTTCATGATCGCCATTCCAACAATGCTCTGCCCGATCGCCATATTCAACTTCACCACTATAAAATGGATTACTGGTTTTCTTCAGAAAGTCCTCCATTAAATACACCGCATTATTTAAGTAGTAGTTATCCATATCACCACAATAAATATGAATCTTTCCTTTTAGTTTGGGCCCTAAGGTTGGCCAGTCGCGTTCAAGAATATAACGCAAGTCGTAATTTTCTCTCCAGTATGCCGCTACAGTTGTATCGATTTCGCCCGTGAGTTTATTGAAGATTCGTTTTGGATAACCGTCTTCACCTTGTGGTGAGTACACCGCTTCCCAGATATCCCATTGCTGACCCGAACGTGATTTCGTACCAAGTGCGAGTTCGTAGTAATTACTTTCTTCCATGGTAGATTGAATTTGTCCGAGGTAGTTTCGGTGCGATGGCTTGGGCAATTTTTTGAAGGGGGAATCATACCAGTAAGCATTTTTATCTTTATAAATGTCCACCAAACAATATGCGCTAAAATCAACAGGGTCGGGGCAAGCGGCAAAGCATCCATTAAATTCTTCGGGGTAGAACATCTGCACAGCCAGTGCTTCCCATCCACCTGTTGAGCCACCATAGGTAAAGCGTGCCCATCCTTCGCCAATACCTCTAAATTTTGTTTCTATGGCAGGAAGTAATTCTTGCATAATGGCATCGCCATACGGGCCCAGGTTAGCTGAGTTTACCGCATACGAATCGTCATAGTACGGATTGGCATGCTGAATTTCAATAATGATGAAGCGCGGAAAATTTTTGCTGATCCACTGTTTGTAAAAATTGTAGGCTTCTTGTTCTTGAAATTTCGCATAGCCATAAATACCAAAGCGTGAAGCGTAATCGGTCGTGTCCATATCGGCAGGCGGTGGTGTCTCGCGGAAGCCTCCAAAATCGTCTGGGAAATGGCCGTGAAAAACCATGAGGGGATACTTTGCTTCTGGGTGTTCATCAAATCCTTCGGGCAATAAAACATGAGCACCTAAAAACATGGGGCGCCCCCAAAAGGCAGTAAGTAAATCGCTTTGAATTTTAATGTGCTTAATGTACTTGGTATCGGCTGGCTCTATCACAGGAGGTATTACCTGATCCATGCTAACCCGAATAACTTGTTTGGCTTTTGGATTAAGCGCAATGCGAAAAGGTTTACTATAAAAGTTACCTGGTTTTTTATTCCATTGCTGACCTTCACCTTGATCGGGCGGAAGTTTTACGGTGTGCCCGGTTTGCAGGGTAAATGTTTCGTAGCGATTAATGAGTGCCTGAACAACATACTCACCAGCCGGAATATCGCGCATGTTGCGAATAGGAAACCCAAAGGCTGAGCCATCGATAATTATTTCTTGCCCCGGCTCCATACCTTCAACATCTAAACCAAAAACGAGTTGTGTAGAAAGACCATCGTTTATTTGAAACCGTGGCTCTGATTTTTCTTCAGTAGCCAGCAGAAGTAATAAGCGACCATCTTGAGTTTGCTCGCTAAGTTCTTTGGTGAACGAAATGGAAAAAGTAAACGAGGCGTTTTCTTGCGAAGATGTGCAGCCGAACAACAGCGCCAGAAATAGAAGAGAATAAGTAGCGATTACTTTCATACAGTATAGGTTAGGAGTGGTAAAGTAATCTGCAACGGGTGGAATATCAACAGGTGTTATACAAACGGATTATCAGAACCGCACGCGTATCTCATCTTTATAATCAACAGGTACTTTAATAGGAACTCCCCGATAGGTAACAAGAATATGACCTTTATACTGCACTTGAAATTTCTTTCCACCAATCATACCTAGTAGCGTATCCATAAATCCAAGCTCTTTCATGGCCAGGCGTACTTCTAGCGGAATAGTAAATTCACCTTTTGAAGGGAT
>CAYNKN010000223.1:0-5640 GCA_964397805.1 uncultured Chryseolinea sp.
CGAATAACATTAATTAATATGAATTACTTTGTTACAGGCATTGATACTGACAGCGGAAAAACACTTGCCTCCAGCATTATATGCGAGGCACTACAAGCTGACTACTGGAAGCCTGTACAAGCAGGATTTCCAAAAGATAGCGACACCGTAAAAGGATTACTCTCCAACACTAAAAGCAAAATACATCCCGAAAGATTTATTCTACAAACACCAGCATCGCCCCATGCAGCTGCTAAAATCGACAACATCGCTATTTCGTTAACAGACTTTACCCTGCCTCAAACACAAAACGATTTAATCATTGAAGGTGCCGGTGGTTGTTTAGTCCCATTAAATGATGTGGACTTTATTATTGATTTGGCCACCCTGTTGAATACTAAAATAATTCTGGTAGCTGATTTATACCTGGGCAGCATCAACCATACACTATTAACGTTATCACTTCTACACCAACGAAGTTTACCAATCAAAGGAATTATTTTTAATGGAGCTCAAAATGCAGAAAGCGAACGCATCATAGTACAACACACCAAAGCACCTTGCTTGTTACATATCTACCCGGAACAAAAAATAAACAAGGATACAATTCAACATTACGCTAACCTTCTATTGCATAACTGGCATGACTGAACTACTACAAGCTGATAAGGAAAACATATGGCACCCGTTTACACCACTTGTTAGTGAAACGCAACCATTACTAATCAAGTCGGTTAACGGCATCTACTTACATACAGCTGATAACCGAAAAATAATTGATGCCATTTCATCGTGGTGGGTAAATCTACATGGACATTCACATCCACACATTGCACAAGCAATAGCAAAACAAGCACAAACATTAGAGCATGTAATTTTTGCCGGATTTACGCACGAGCCAGCTATTACCCTCTCCAAAAATTTATTAACCATACTACCCAATAATCAAGAAAAAATATTCTTTTCAGATAATGGCAGTACAGCAGTAGAAGTTGCTTTAAAAATGGCACTTCAATACTGGCATAATCAAGGCATTCAAAAAAAGAAAATTATCGCATTTGAGGGAGCGTATCATGGCGATACGTTTGGTGCCATGGCTGTTGGTGCGCGTGGATTATTCACAGAACCATTTTCATCCTATCTATTTGAAGTAGAGACTATTCCATTTCCGAACAAAGGCAATGAGGAGAAATCACTTACTGCGTTGCGCGAATTAGTAAAAAATCAACAAGTAGGTGTCTTTATTTTTGAACCTCTGGTACAAGGTGCTTCAGGTATGCGCATGTACAGTTCGGCTATTTTAAATGATCTAATCAAGGAAGCGCAGCGTAATGATGTAATTTGCATTGCCGATGAAGTATTTACAGGCTTTGGTAGAACAGGAAAATTATTGGCTTCCGATTACCTTACGGTTCAACCTGATATTATCACCCTATCAAAAGGTATTACCGGTGGATTCATGCCTCTTGGTGTAACGAGTGTTTCAAAAAAAATTACATCAACCTATACAACACCCGATTTTAAAAAGACTTTTTTTCATGGTCATTCTTACACAGCTAATCCAATCGCTTGCGCAGCGGCTAATGCAAGCTTTGAGTTATTAATGGATGATTCCTGCGCTCAACAAATCGAATTAATCAATCAGCAACACAAACGCTTTGAAAAGAAAGTAGAAAATCATTCTGCTATACACGAAATAAGAATACTCGGAACCATACTAGCCATCGAATTAAGAACCACTGAGGAGAGTAGTTACACAAACGAATGGCGAAAAAAAATCTATCCCTATTTTCTAGAGCGTAACATTCTATTAAGACCCTTAGGAAACATTATTTACATACTCCCACCGTATTGCATTACAGCAAGTGAACTTGAAGTAGTTTATAATAACATTATTTCATTCTTAGACACCGAAAAAAGTTTACGGTAAAACTATTCTTCTACTTAGCGTATCTATACGAGCGAGTTTTCCCGAACATGTAATGTAAACCCAGTTGCACACCAACAATAAGATTAGCACGCTGACCAAAAATATCACCACCATTGCCACTTTTAATGGCATCAATAACATCACCATTACGCATATCTGTTAAGCTATAATTTGCACGTATTTGTGTAGTTAAGTACAAGTGTTTTGAAAGATCAATATCTAATCCTAACGCAGCAGCAAGTTGAAATTCTGCACTTCGAAAATCATTTCCCTTTTTAGTAAGTACATCTCTGGGTGAAAGATTCTGAGTTACTTCATATGTATTGGCATCAAGCTGAATAACTTTATCGAAATCAGCTGGAGCCGCTAATTCTTGTTGGATAGATTCAAACGAAACACCTTCAGGAATGGAATACACACCTGCATCAGCCTGAATAGTCTCAACACCTTGTGTTAAGATGGAAAGCTGAGGGCCAATATTAAAGTTCGCTCTAGCAGTACCTGTTCCGCCTCCCATAAAACGTAGTAACAACGGTAAATGTAAATAGGTGAGATCAATTTTACGAGAGCCTCGTATTTCATCCGCAGTGTTTATCATTTCGTAGAGCTGTCCTTGATTCGACAATATAGATTCTAAAGACATGCCAAATTTGTTTGTCAGATCAAGACCAACATTTAAACCAATAGGCGTCCAGTTGTATGTAATTGCGGCATTATATCTAGGGTCTTCCGCTAAGCCTTTATCTAATACAAAAGTAGCATTGTATGCTGTGGTGGCACCCACATGAAAATTCACCTGTGCATATGTATTGTTTGCCGTGAAAGCAAGTGTGATTAAAAGCAAAAAAACTACTCTCATAAACATAGATTTAATGAATAATTGTGTTTTAATACAATGATAAATAAAAGGTAACCTACCATCAATTAGGCTGTACGGTTAATGAATTACCAAGCGTAGAATATATCTTAATCTTATCAAAATCAATTGAGCGAATAGCAGTTCGATTACTCTCCAAAGGCATCGTAGTTTGCAACTTACCTTGCCCATCGTATATAAATGAAAGGTCTTGACTCAAATCAGTAATTACATAAACAACCTTACCAGACCCAAAATCAACATAACTCACATCTACCGGATTGTTTCCTATAAAATCACTTACTAGTATTTCCTTTAAGTTTTCATCAAAAACAGTTAGGTATTTTGCCTCTCTCCTTACAACGCAATAATTTTTAAAATCTTTTTCTCTGACCAATGTAAACTGGGCATCTATTGCGTTCTTGAGTAGTATTTCTCGGCTTTGAATTTTACCTTCTAAGTTGAATTTAATTCGAAACCCATCACGTGTTACAATTACAAAAAATGTATCGGCTGCACCTTTTCCAATCTCTAAAAAATACTGACCAGATGGTCGCGCGTTTAAATTAAGTGGGAAGTTTGGCATTGGCTCGCCTCTTCGATTCATCAGGTGTACCATACCATCTTCACGTACGGCAAGAATATAATCTTTACCCCGTATGCGATGATGCTGTGGCGCGCAGACCAATCCATTCTCTATTCCATTAGGTGTCCATCCTTCTAGATTTTTACCAGTCTTATCAAACATCCAAAGCTTTCCACTTTTACCAGCCACTAAAAAGCGATAATTCTTACTTCGGTCATAATCTAACACGCTCACAAATTCAACATCGCGCTCTTTGATTTTTATTGGAAATGGATCAACATATTTTCCCAATCGATCAATAAGATGAAGTATGCCCGGTGTTGCAAAAAAATATTGAAGCTTACCATTCTTTAAAATATCAACTTGAGTTACTTCTCCCTCAATCATTCCGCCAACTCGAGTCTTCCAAAGTATTTTTCCATCTGCCGATACTAGACTTACATTTGTAGCTGAGTCTTGAACAAGTACTTCATCACCCTTTGTAACATGACTCCTGACAATAGTAAATGAGACAATAGACTGATCGAAGTTAGTAATTATTCGCTCCGACCTCGCTACTTGCTTTTGTTCACTGGTAGAGTTAGGTCTTCCTGACCAGGCAACATTAGTATAGAAGCTTGTATTTAAATTACTAAATTGTATAGATCCCATTTCTAAGGAGCTTAGTAATGGTTTATTGTTTTTCAAAAAAGTACGCCACTTTGGATGCAGCGACTGCTCAAGTAAATTCCACGTACGTGGTGTATTGATAAAAATACTTATGCTCGATTCCAGTAATGTTGATTCTAGAAATCGATTCTGAGATACCGATTTTCCCCATGTCTCCTCGCGCTCAATATCTTCAAGATATAATTTCAATTCTTCTAGATCTTCAGCAAGAAAAATAATATTGCCACGAGATGTGTAGTAATTTGATTTAAATCCGGTAATAAGAGGCCAAAAAAGTTTTTCCGAGAATTTATAAATTGGAAGTTCTCTAATTTCATAGTCGGCATACTTCTCAAAAAAAACAGTATCGATACTCAATTTATCTGAGAGTCGGTTAAATGCCTTTAACCAGACCTCTTCATCTGTAGTTGTAATCAGTGCAATCTTTGATGTCGCATTACCTTTAGACTCCAACCAACTAACACCTATCTCTCCAGATAGACTGCTCCATAAATTATCCGCATTCAATTCATGAGCCGAAAATATAGCAGTGAGCGAATCACTCGAAAAAGAATGTTGTTGCTGAAATTTTGTTAAGTCACGGTTAAAAATTGCACCATCACTTATACCATAACTCGCAAACATTACTGAACGGTTAGACACATATTGTTTCATTAAGAAAGGCACCGGAACCTGTTTGCTAAATGTTGATAAGAATGCATTTGAATTTCCTGTACTATCAACGCTAAAACCATTCAATACAAAATTATTATCGGAACTCATCTTTACATCCAACAAAGCCATTTTTCCAAGTTGTTGTATTGGCAAGGGTAAAGTCTCCTGAACAAATAAAGATATCCAAGTCGCTAAATTTTTAAGACTTACATAAACATTCCCCGCATCATTTTTTATTTTAGGTAGCTGCCTAATACTTTGTAGTTCATCATTAAAACCTCGAGTATCAGAAGTGTAAGTGCGAACCACATCTTCAATGAGTACCGGAGTAAAACTAAGTATGGTTATGTTTTTAACATTAATCCAAGATAATGTTAAAGTAGCGGATGAAAGCTCATGAATATCTACCCCATGATAATCTCTGGTAGACATCACTAATTTTTTGTTATTAAGTAATTTTTTTTCTAATAAGCTACCAACTTGTTTAGGGAACTCTACCCCTGATATATAGAAAATAAAATCAAAGTCATCCTTCTTTGTGGCTTGTAATGAAACTGCCGAACCTTCGATAAGGTGCGATTGAATCAATGCATTGAATACATTTAGGGAATCAACTTTCGATACGGATGAAGTTTTATCAATAATCTGATAGAGTTCAGATTTCTTAAGTTCTTCCAAGCATGTTGCACAAGAACTTGCCTCATAAACTAAGATGGTTTCAGCCGGAATAAGCTCCCAAAAACTAACAGGTCTCTCCGTAAACCACTTATAATAAATTAAGTAACCGCTTACGAGAAGAGATATGAAAAGAGTAAAAAGTATTAGTGGTTTTCTCAAAGGCTGTTCTGAAAATAATGTCAATATAACGGGCAAAAAAATACCGACCAACTATAAAGCTACTTGATACTATTTCATATTGGATTAGCGTGTAATAAAAAAGCCTCATGTTTCTTTAACATGAGGCTT
>CAYNKN010000224.1:0-5633 GCA_964397805.1 uncultured Chryseolinea sp.
AGCACATCTTGAATTGTATTATTGAGCATGTGCCCCATATGTAGCACGCCCGTAACATTTGGTGGCGGGATAACAATGCTGTACGGTTCTTTATCGGGGTTTGGTTTGGCTTTGAAAAAGCCGTTATCTAACCAAAATTGGTACCATTTATCTTCAATGGCGGTTGGGTCGTAGGTTTTTGAAATTTCCATGTGCGTGTGGTTGCTGATTTTATCTAACCACAAAAATAGGAAATTATGGAGTGCGTGGTTGTATCTGAGGGAAGGGAATTTACAACCTCGTGCTTCAAAAAAAATCCTTGAATATTACTGGAAGGTAATATCCAAGGATTACAGGTAGTCCTGATATAAAACTCTTACGCAGTTGCCGCCGCTCCGAGGTATTCCCGGTTCATACGGGCAATATTTTCTAGTGAAATCTCTTTCGGGCATTCTGCGTAGCACGCTCCCGTATTTGTGCAGGCACCAAAACCTTCGGCGTCCATTTGGGCAACCATGTTAAGAGCACGCTCTTGCCGCTCTGGTGCTCCTTGTGGTAATAACGCTAATTGTGATATTTTTGCCGAAACAAAAAGCATCGCCGAGGCGTTTTTGCAGGCTGCTACGCACGCACCGCAACCAATACAAGCTGCTGCCGCAAAGGCTTTATCTGCATTATCTTTCGGAATCGGAATGGAGTTTCCGTCTTGGGCGTTTCCGGTATTTACCGAAACAAAACCTCCAGCGGAGATTATCCTATCAAACGCCGACCGATCAACCGCCAAATCTTTCACAATTGGAAAAGAATCTGCTCGCCAAGGTTCTACCACGATGGTATCACCGTCTTTAAAGCTTCGCATGTGCAATTGGCAAGTAGTTACGCCTTTCAACGGCCCGTGCGGGCTACCATTAATGTACATTGAGCACATTCCGCAAATACCTTCGCGGCAATCGTGATCAAATGCAACAGGCTCCTCTCCTTTTCGGGTTAGGTCGTTGTTAAGCACATCTAACATTTCCAAAAAAGACATGTCGGGCGAAACATGGTCAAGTGCATACGACTTGAAAGCACCTTTTGCTTCTTTATTTTTTTGACGCCAAATTTTTACGGTAATCTTCATATTACTTATAGCTACGCTGTGTCAACTTAACATTTTCAAATACTAGTTCTTCCTTGTGCAATACCTCCGGCTGATTATCGCCCGTGTATTCCCAAGCAGCAACATACGCGAACTCGTCATCTTTACGTTGCGCCTCACCATCGGAGGTTTGAGACTCTTCCCGGAAGTGACCTCCGCAAGATTCTGTGCGATTCAATGCATCGTCTACCATCAACTCTCCAAGCTCAATGAAATCAGCCACACGCATGGCTTTTTCTAATTCTTGATTTAGTTCGTTCGCACCACCTAATACATTTACATTTTCCCAGAACTCTTTTTTCAAGGCTTGAATTTTTGCTTTTGCTTTTGTTAAACCTTCAGCACTTCTAGACATACCACAGTAATCCCACATAGTAAGACCTAACTCACGATGGAAATCATCTACGGTTTTCTTTCCTTTAATAGAGAGGAATTTATTGATTGTTGTATTTACCTTCTCGATAGCTTCTTTAAACTCCGGTCTATCCGTACTTACTTTTTCGTAAGGTAAATTAGCCAAGTAATCGCCTAAGGTATATGGAATCACAAAGTAACCATCGGCTAAGCCTTGCATTAAAGCACTTGCACCAAGACGGTTGGCACCATGATCAGAGAAGTTAGCTTCTCCTAAAGCATACAAGCCCGGCACGGAAGTCATTAAGTTATAGTCCACCCATAGTCCACCCATTGTATAATGTACAGCTGGGTAAATCATCATCGGCATTTCGTAAGGATTGTCATCGGTAATCTGTTTATACATATCAAACAAGTTACCGTACTTAGCTTCGATTGTATTTTTACCATCGCGCTTAATGGCGTCAGAGAAATCAAGGAACACAGCTAAGCCCGAGCCTACACCTCTTCCTTCATCACACATTTGCTTCGCATTTCTGGAAGCCACATCGCGTGGCACAAGGTTTCCAAACGCAGGGTATTTTCTTTCTAAAAAGTAATCTCTTTCGTTTTCTGGAATATTCACAGCATCTTTTGCTTTCAACCCCGGCATGGGTTTCTTCGGAACCCAAACTCGACCATCGTTACGAAGCGACTCCGACATTAACGTTAATTTCGATTGATGATCGCCAGAAACCGGAATACAGGTAGGGTGAATTTGTGTGTAACACGGATTGCTAAAGAAAGCACCCTTTTTATGTGCTCGCCAAGCGGCTGTTACATTCGAGCCCTTGGCATTGGTAGATAAGTAAAATACATTACCATATCCGCCTGTGCATAGTAGTACGGCATGAGCACTATGCGATTCAATTTTTCCACTCACTAAATCGCGTGTTATAATTCCGCGTGCTTTGCCGTCCACTAAAACGACATCAAGCATTTCGGTGCGGTTATACATGGTTACTTTACCATTTGCAATCTGCCTGTTTAAAGCCGAGTAGGCACCTAACAAAAGCTGCTGTCCGGTTTGACCACGCGCATAAAATGTTCTAGATACTTGCGCACCACCAAACGAACGATTCGCTAGTAGTCCGCCATATTCTCTTGCAAAAGGAACACCTTGAGCAACACACTGATCGATAATGCTAACACTTACTTCAGCTAGTCGGTAAACATTACCTTCTCGCGCCCGGTAGTCACCACCCTTAATGGTATCATAGAAAAGACGATGAACGCTATCTCCATCATTTTGATAATTTTTTGCTGCATTTATTCCACCTTGAGCGGCAATACTATGTGCCCTCCGCGGACTATCCTGAAAACAAAAAGCTTTTACGTTATAACCCAATTCTCCCAGCGATGCCGCAGCCGATGCTCCTGCCAGCCCTGTACCAACAACAATAACATCATACTTTCGCTTGTTTGCCGGGTTTACTAACTTCACATTAAACTTGTGCTTGGTCCATTTCTCTGCCAGCGGGCCTTCCGGAATTTTAGAATCTAATTTCATAATATGCGTTTGCTGAAATTTTATAACAAGAACATCCAAATTGGTATGAGAGCAAAAAGCGCTGGTATAACAACCGCGTAAGCTCGTCCAACAAAGAGAATAACAGGATTATACTTCATATGGTTTAAGCCCATTGTTTGAAAAGCGCTGGCGAATCCGTGCCAAAGGTGAAAACCCAATGCAGCCATAGAAAAAACGTAAACAGCTACATACCATGATTTCGCAAACCAAAATTGAACCGTAGAGTAAATATCGCGTACCACTGTGCCTTCGTAAGAAACTGTACTTATTCCTCCAAAATGCATTTCAGCATAAAAGTGTTTTAAATGAATTACTAAGAAAATAAGAATAAGGGTTCCTAATATGCCCATGTTGCGTGATGTCCACGGAGATGATTTCCCGGTAACGGCATAGCGCTCACTACCTCTGGCCATTCTATTCTTTAGGGTTAGTATTAACCCCCAGATAATGTGAATAAGGATAAAAGCAAAATTTCCTTTTGAAATAATTTGAACTAGCGGATTGGTACTCATAAACTCCGCATAAATGTTAAATGCTTGGCCCCCATCATTTTTGAGGAGCTGAAGATTACCAATTAAGTGTACTGTTAGAAAAAGAATGAGAAACAGGCCCGTAAGCGCCATAAGTAATTTCCTGCCCAAGGTACTGGACAGCAGGTTAGTAAACCAATTCATAAGATACGTTTGATATTTTGCCGAAAAATAAACCTGAAAGGCTAGTATACCAAAGGGATGAGTACTTTATAAATGTTCTAAATAGAAGTGATTTCGTGAAGGGTGAGTAGCTTACTTTAGAACAATTCGAATAGTAAAATAATAATCGCAATGGCCACGATGGCAATTAAAAGGAACCACTCCTTTTTCAAAAAATTTCTAAAAAAATCAACAAGACGTTTCATGGCTATACATGTTTGACCATGAATAGCCAATAATTGAACCCAAACTCAATACTTTCTGATTATCATACACTTACAATAATAAAAATACAATCAAAATCAGAAATATTAACCATAATAAAACTCAATTCCAGTTATGGGAAATTTTTTCTACACATTATACAGAATTTTGAGCCACCGATCTTACAAATAGCACCTCAATTTTTACCACGCAGATTAAACTCCCAGCTCAGCTTCTTTGTAAGTCGCGAAGGATTAATTTTACACCTTAACCACTTTCTATACGCTGATGTATTTAATCTTTGATACGGAAACCACCGGTTTACCGAGAAATAAAACTGCGCCACTAACCGATCTCGACAATTGGCCACGGTTAGTTCAACTAGCCTGGCAATTACACGACAAAAACGGTAAACTAATAACCAATCAAAATTACCTTGTTAAACCGGTTGGATTCGACATCCCCTTTAAGGCTGAACAAATTCATGGTATCTCTACAAAACGTGCTTTAGAAGAAGGGCATGACCTTAAAACCGTCCTCGATATTTTTATCAGTGATCTTAACCGAACACAACAACTCGTTGGGCATAACATTGAATTCGATATCAATATTATTGGTGCTGAATTAATTCGTTGCCAATTAAATACCGATACATTTTTAACGCTATCGAAAGCTGATACCGCTGAAGTTTCGCGGGAATACTGCCAGTTACCCGGAGGTCCCGGAGGTAGGTTAAAGTCTCCCAAACTGGTTGAACTTCATCAACTATTATTTGGAAAAGATTTTGGCGATGCTCACGATGCCGCCTATGATGTTGCTGCCACCGCACGAAGTTTTTTTGGGCTGATAAAAAAAGGGATTGTAAAACCGTTCGATCAAACACCCGAGGTTGAAATTACTTATGAAGAGCCCGATCTAGATACGGCCAACTTCGCCAAACAGGAAACTAAAAAAGATGCTGCTTATTCGCTCGATCAAGTAACACACTCGCTTGCTCCCAGCAAACCGTTTGTCCATCTTCATACGCACTCGCAATACTCCGTGCTACAAGCAACACCTGATATTAAATCAATGGTGGCCAAAGCCAAAGCATTGAACATGCCGGCACTCGCGCTCACGGATCTGGGAAATATGTATGGTGCCTTTAAGTTTGTTCGAGAAGCACTGAACCATGATATTAAACCGATAGTAGGTTGCGAGTTTTATCTGGCCGAAGAACGCCTCAAATTAAAATTCACAAAAGATAATCCCGATAAGCGTTTCAATCAGATACTCTTAGCGAAAAACAAAAATGGATATCACAACTTAGCCAAACTTAGCTCAACAGGTTTTATTGAAGGACTGTATGGCATCTATCCACGTATCGATAAAACATTGGTTCAAACCTACAAACAAGATTTAATTGCGCTAACGGGTGGGCTACACAGCGAAATACCTTACTTGATTTTAAACGTTGGCGAAAAGCAAGCCGAAGAAGCTTTTGTTTGGTGGCATAATTTATTTGGTGATGACTTTTACATTGAACTCAATCGGCATGGTATTGCCGAAGAAGACCATGTTAATGAAACATTACTTCGGTTCGCCAAAAAATACGGTGTAAAATATATTGCCGCTAACGAAGCCTACTACATTGGAAAAGAAGAAGCCAATGCTCACGATGTTTTATTATGTATTAAAGAAGGTGAGTTTAAATCAA
>CAYNKN010000225.1:0-5615 GCA_964397805.1 uncultured Chryseolinea sp.
TAGTATTTTCAAATAGTGTAGTTTCCTTGGCTGTTGAAATATGCAAAACATGTAACCGGGTACCGTGCTTCTTTGCTAAGGATACCGCCATTGAAGATGAGGCATAACACGCTTCTGCGCTCCGTATCTGAGCATGATACGCTATCGGCATATCTTCGCCATAGCGCTCGCGAAAAATTGCTGTGTTATTTCGGATAGTAGGTTCATCTTCACAATGTGTAGCGATAAGTGATGGAAACATTGAAAAAAAATCTTCCAACGTTTTCGGATTATCTACTAGCAAATTACCCGTTGATGAACCCATAAAAATTTTCAACCCACATACTCGGCTTATGTCAGTCTTCATTACCTCCACCAAATTATCGTTAGAGGCTCCAATAAAAAATGAATAGTTTGCTAACGAAGTACGCGCAGCAATTTGATACTTATCTTCAATCAGTTCCTGCGTAAATGCGGGCGGGTTTGTATTGGGCATCTCCATGTAACTGGTTACTCCACCAGCTACAGCCGCGCGCGATTCGGAGTAAATAGTACCCTTATGCGTAAGGCCAGGTTCACGAAAGTGTACTTGATCGTCAATAACACCTGGAAAAAGGTATTGACCCTTCGCATCAATTACCTGATCTACAGGCTTAGAAGCGAGATCACCCCCGATCTGATCAATGTATTCTCCCTTAATCAATACATCGCCCTGAAAGACCTTCCCTTCATTAACTATATTTGCGTTGCTTATCAGAATTTTTTTCATCATCGGTAAAAATAATCGCTAAAGTGTCATCTATCACATCATTCGAAAATTTTAATCTAAACAAACAGCTTCTACAGGCTCTGGCTGATTTAGCTTTTACTACTCCAACTGAAATTCAACAAATCTGTATTCCACTCATTGATGGTGGACAAGAGATTATTGGTATCGCACAAACCGGTACTGGTAAAACAGCCGCTTATCTACTGCCTATTCTTATGAAAATAAAGTATGCAACCGGCACTGAACCGCGCGCGTTGATACTAGCCCCTACAAAAGAACTAACTATTCAAATTGCTGAACATGCAATTGCCCTAGCTAAGTATACCGACCTTCGGATTATGCCGCTGTATGGTGGTGTTGGTGCCAAAGCACAAATAAAAACCATAGAGAAAGGCATTGATATTTTAATTGCTACACCCGGACGATTTACTGAACTCTACTTAAAAGGAGAAATACCTACGAAAGATATTAAGTTTTTAGTGCTTGACGAGGCCGATCGAATGATGGACATGGGCTTTATGCGGCAACTCCGAAAAATTTTAGAAGTGATTCCCCGAAAGCGTCAAAACTTATTATTCTCTGCTACCTTCTCCGATCGGGTTGAAAGTTTGTCTGCAGAGTTTTTAGAATTCCCTAAGCGTATTGAAGTAACACCTCAAGCTACAGCGGCCAAACAAGTTGAACAAGAAATTTATCATGTTCCTAATCTGAAAACAAAAATCAATTTCTTAGCATACCTTTTACAAGATCAAGAGAATTTTAATCGGGTACTTATTTTTACACGTACCAAAGAAGCAGCAAATAATGTTTTTAATTTCATTGATCGAAAAGGCCTAGGCCCCGTTCGTGTTATCCACTCTAACAAAGGACAAAACAGTAGGATAAATGCAGTCAACGAATTTAAAGAAGGTAAGCTAAGAGTATTGGTTTCTACTGATGTTACTGCGCGAGGTATTGATGTAATTAAAGTATCGCATGTAATTAATTTTGATGTGCCCGGCTTGTATGAAGATTACGTTCATCGTATTGGCAGAACAGGACGCGCCTTTCAAGAAGGTAAAGCAATTACGTTTGCCACCCCAGCCGAACTTTACCACATCGGAAAAATTGAAAAATTAATACGAGAAAAGATTCCGTTGAAAAAAATTCCTTCAGGAGTAGAAATTACAAAAACTGCTTTCGTAGAGACGCAAGCAATGGCTAGAGAAATTGACAATCAAAAGAAAAGAGAAGATCCTTCTTTCAAAGGAGCTTTCCATGATAAAAAATAGTATCCAAAAAAACTTGTTCCCTATTATTGATTGCGCTTGCTGCGGAGTATAATTATGACCTGATTAATTAGAAACAAGCTTAAGGCACATCTAAATTCTCTTTACTTAAAATCGCTACTTCTTGATCACTAAGCGCTCTGTTAAAAACTGCTAGTCCTCCTATTTGACCTTTGAAAAAATTGCCCATACCCGATTTTAGCAACACCGCTCCAACTGTAAAATCCGAACCGTTGTTACCCATTCCTTCCGGATAATGATATGGATTTTTTGATTGGATAATACCATCCTTATATCCTTCAAAACCTTTCGTGTGATCAATCAATTCAGGCTCTCGCGCTTCGAACGATCCATTAAGATATGATTTAATGAGCGTACCGTCATACGTGAATGCAATACATTGCCATTCATTCATTTTTACTTTTTGTTTGCTGGCTGAATAATCAATTGAGTAGGGGAAAGGTGGTGTAGGTTTGCCCGTTAAAGACACATGTCCGCATACCTGATCTGCTCCGTTATAGTAAGGCAAAGAAACAAACAATCCATACTGTCTTTTTCCACCCTCCGCATATTCATTCCACATACCCCCAACAAAACCTGTCCCCCCACTCCATTTTACCCAAGCCACTATCGTTACTCCTTGGGCTGATCCATAGATATTCAACTCCTTAGTACGAGCATTTTCAATAGACAAATATGCTTGACCTGAGAATAAAGCTGAGTAGCCTGACAATGGTCCATCATTTATTCTTTCAACTTTTCCATTTGCTTCTTTCAATGGAAATTTTCTAGCCCCGTGTGCTTTGCGACTCCGACCTGATTTTTCTTTAAAATCCCAAACGGCTACCAAACCATCAACTGAACGAATACGTGCACTATAGTTTGCTTGACTATTTGAAGAAGATTCTTGCCCGAAAACAATACACGTAGTAAGAACTTGAAAAAATAAGAGAAAATGTATTTTTATGATTTGCATTAACTTCGCGTATTAAAGAAAGTTTTTTATAAAATTGGTAAACGGTGGTGTATGATAAGTAGTGCTGTGGCTAGTCGTTGTGTAGTTCACTTTTAGTAGCACATCTGAATTATTCTTTTTCGCTGCTTTTTATAAACTCGTTATACTCCTTTACTATTTCAACAATGTGCTTCTTTTTATACGTGCCACTTTTGATTTTCTCACATAACACAGGGGCGTCTTTTAAGTACTCCGATATTTTGCTTTTGAAATTTAAGGTGAGATCATTAGCACTTGTCGAAAAAAGGTATTGGCTTTCGTCTTTTTTACGTTGGATCAATTTATATACTAAATCACCTCCGGTTCCAAATTGAGTTTCAATAAACTCTAAAAGCATTAATTCATCATCAATTATCAGCTCCATAAATGACTTGCTTGTTTCTCCAAAACGTGTTTTATCATTTGATATATATCGTGCTTTTTCGACAGTAAACCCTTTAAGTTGGCTTGGTGAGTACTCAGTTACAACGGCACCGTCATTATGTTTAAATTTAATGTTGGAAAGGACTCTATACGGTAATGCATTTTTATTTTTGACTAAGCCACTTAGTGTGTCTCCTTCATTCGTGACAATGTAACCTGTAAGGTATCCTATATCCTGTGACCTTACAGAATGAAATATCAAGGCTGTCAAACAAATAATAATAAAGGTATATTTCATTTTTTATTAGTTCTAATTTGGTATTGCTTCTAACTTTAAACAAAGGTATTACCTTTTCATTCATTCACTTCTCTCGCCCAGCAATTGCATCAATTTTAGTAAGAGTTCATTGCTCTTTTGTTGTTTAAGAAATATTTAGCTCCACGAAACTCGAAATCCAAATCCATGATGAATATTTGTATTAGTAATTGTTCGTAGTTCTGGAATTGAGGTAATATTTAAGGATGGCCTTAATTCATAAAACAGGTGTGTTCTCTTCCATAATTCCCCCAGCTTTCCTATCCGAAAGTCAATGCCCATTGGAATATATGCTGATCCCCCAAAAATAGTTCTGTTCCTAAAATTTTCTGCTTTACTATTGTACGAACTTGAGTAACCGTATGAGTAAAGAGCAATACTATTTGGGTAGCGAGTATCTGTCCTTTCGTACTTAGCATAATAAATATCTGTGCTGGAATTAATAGAAAGACCAGCAGTAATACCAATACCTCCATAAATTGACCAGCGAGCTTCCGGATTAGTTCTAAAGATTAGCGATCCGTCAAATCGAAGCTGCTGCGATGAAGAATTCATACTATACTGTTGTATAACTACAGAGTCGATATAAACAGCTTGACCTGTTTGAGTAGACATTAGTGTATCATAAGGTTTACGGTTTGTTTTGGATAAACCGCCTTGTAAAGTTGTCCCAGAAAAATAACTAATACCTAGTCGCAGAAGTGGATTTGTTTTATAAATAGACTTTTGTTTGTCTCTAAATTGAAAACCCAACAACGCTGAAAACATATTATTACTAGTATAACTAAAACTGCTAGTCTGCGAAAAATCTGTCATATCGTTATTCAATAAAACAGATTCTGGAAAAAGCAGTTTGAAGTCATGCAGGGTTCCTGTAGTATAAGGATCTGAAAAGAAACCTGTTTGAATATAGACATCACGGATGCTAAATTTTTTAATTTGTTCTTGTCCGATTACAGAAAAGGAAACTGTTAGCAAAACAACGACTGATAAGATGTTAACTCTTCTCATTTTTTTAGGTTTATAGTTCGTCCAACAGCACACACGTTAATAACCTACAATATAGCATATGTATTATAGCTGATGTTAGCGGCTGTCCGTTCTTCTCCAATCTCAAATGCGTTTACTATTTTTTCAATCCGTCACGAATAGTTTTCTTTGCCCAAGTACTATATTCTGTTTCGCGACCTTTAGATTTCACGTACTCCATTCCTAACATCTCTAAGTCACAGGGAACAAAACCTTTTTTTAGGAGTATCTCTTCTTCATGCGTATTTTTTAAATTCTGTACGTCTTTTAGCCAGCGATTATATTCATATCCTTCTCCGAATCCGTATTTATGAAAATCACTTTTGTCCTTAAATGCAAGTAGTTCGTTGAGCAACTTCTGTATTTTGTCCTTTGTTGCTTTTTCTGCTTTTGCTTCTTCGTCCCTTTTCGTTTGTTTTAGTTTTTCATTCACTATTCTTTCTGCCTGTCCGATTTTTTCATGTTCTATTCGTTTCAATTCTTCAATGCTATCAATCTTTACAAGAAATTTTTTAGCCTCGTGATAAATTTCATATCTTTCAGGGATTAGGAAGAAAAGTTTATTGGCTTTTTTATAGTCTCCTTTTGAGTACGCTTCTTTCCCCCAATTAAAATCATTCAATATCTGAATGCTATCCATTTCGGATAGTCTTTGTCGGGCGTAATTGTAATCATTGTCACTCGAGTCCACAAGAAGGTAAATCCTTCTCGCTTCTTCAAAGTCCCCTTTTGCAAATTGTATTTCTGCTTTTTTGTATTCACTCGTACAAGCAATGAGTCCAAGAAGTAGAAATGGAAACAATTTAATCATGCTGATTTTAACTATCGTTTATTCTATTGTGTCAAACTTGCCAGAACGGATTGCCGCTAACGTTG
>CAYNKN010000226.1:0-5611 GCA_964397805.1 uncultured Chryseolinea sp.
TTAGATGTAAATACGGTAGCCGGTTTTGAAGCCATGAATAAAGCACTGAAATCAAAAGCTGAAAGTACTGTAGTTTAACAACACGCGCTATAATGTATTGCTGATTGATGAACAAAAGGGAGATAGTAAGTGTAGAGTAGTTAGTTAGCTGTTAGTAGTTAGTTGTTGGAATAGATAAATGCCTTACCGTGCTCAACAGCGGTGTCTTCTATAAAGTAATGCATGTCGCCAGCCTTCTGGTCTTTAGCTTTACCCACGCTAACTTTCAATTTTGTGTTGGCAGTAAGCGACTCAACTTTAAGTAAGCGAATGTTGTTGCCCGGAAAATTTCGTGTCATTGGTCTATTGGCTTTAAGCTCACCAGTTATTGTCTTGTTCATTACAAAGCCTCCCACTTCATACACTAGTTCCATAATGTATTGTATGGAGCCTTCTTCAATTTCGGGCGATAGTTCAATGAGTAAAACACCTACTTGATAATCTGTGGCTGTACCAAACAAATCTACCTTCCAGGCATTGTCTTCTTTCGCTAAAAAGAGTACCTCTTCGTCAGCTCCCTTTTTATATTTTATTATTCCGCCAGTACCCGCAGTTTTAAACTCTAAATTCTTATAGTCGATGCGATCAACTGTATCAGCACCTTCTTTTAGTTTAGCATCGGCCATCATGCCTAAAAAATTATGAAACATGGAATGCGTTACACTTTTCGCTTTTTCAATATCTTTTTTTTGAATAGCCTTAAAGAATGTTTTGGTTATTTCTTGTGGAGTGCTTTGAGCAATGAGCTCACCAGAAAGAAGTGTGGTGGCAACAATGATGATGAGTAAGTTGGTTTTCATACAGTCATTAATTAGGTGCACGTTCAATATACAAAAATTTGCAGTTGTATTTTAAGCAGTACACGTAACCCTTTTGTTAAGTTAAAAAAAAATACCCTCATGCTTTAATGGCATAAGGGTATTTTGATTTTATACGTGTTGATCTCCGTTACACGTTTATGCTAAAACGTTATCGATTATCTGCTCGAGGACTTCCCTTAACATAGGTCTCAAGCCACTTATCCATTTCCCACAACATGTGGAGTATCGATTCTTTTGCACGATAACCATGACTTTCATATGGCAATAATACAAAGCGTGCTGTTCCGCCATGACCTTTTATAGCATTGTAGAAACGCTCTGTTTGTATCGGAAAGGTACCCGAGTTATTGTCGGCTTCACCGTGAATGAAAAGTATTGGTTCGTTAATCTTGTTGGCAAACGAAAAAGGTGACATATCGAAATATACCTGAGGAGCTTCCCAATACGTTCGTTGTTCAGCTTGAAATCCAAAAGGTGTAAGGGTGCGATTATACGCTCCGCTTCGCGCGATACCGGCTTTAAACAGATCGGAGTGCGCTAATAAATTACCTGTCATAAATGCACCATACGAATGCCCACCTGCAGCAACACGTTTAGGATCAACAACACCTAAAGACGCACCATAATCGATAGCTGCTTTTGCACTACTTACTAATTGTTGAATGTATGTATCGTTAGGTTCAGCATTGCCTTCGCCTACAATGGGTATGGAGGTGTTGTTTAAAATAGCGTAACCACGCACAACCCAAAACAGTGCCGAGCCGGAACTAATGCGTGTAAACGTATGTGGCGATCCTTTTACTTGTCCGGCATTGTCTTTTGATTTAAACTCCGTTGGGTAAGCCCATAAAAATGTTGGTAATGGGCCATCTTCTTTTTTATATCCGGGCGGTAAGTACAAATCGGCTGTTAGCTCTACACCATCTTCGCGCTTATACTTCAACACTTGTTTTTTTACATCTTTTAGTTGTGGATACGGATGCGGAAATGAAGTAAGTTGTGTGATTTTTTTAGAGCCTGTGGTGCGGATAAAGTAGTTTGGATTTTCGTCTTGCGATTCGCGTGAAGTAATAAATGTTCCTTTTTTAGGATCGAGTATATCATAAACCGATTCATAATACGGAGCTTCGCATCGCCATAGGCGTGTTTTTTTATTGGTTAGTAAATCCATCTTATCTAAAAACGGTAAGTCGCCTTGTGGTGAAGCACCATCGCCACGCAGGAACAGTTGATTTTCTTTCGTGATCAGCATAACGTATCGGCCATATTCATTGGTGGTCATCATTATACTACCCGGATCGTTGTAACCATCTTCTGTAGATCGATCGATAACAATTTTTTTAGCTTTAGAAACGGGGTTGAGTTGATACACTCTCATTTTACGGTCGCTCCACCAATTTTCATACACCCAGGCAACATTTGTATTTCCCCAGGCAATACCCGAGTAGCGTAATGGCAGACTAATTAATTCAGTAGCTGTTCCGGTAAACGGTGCTGCCAGTTCAAATACTTTATCGCGAATGGCCGTAGTGGTTTTTGGGTCGCCACCATCTTGCGCCTCTATCCAATAGATCGATGCAGGTTGATCGTTGCGCCAGTTATGACTACGCGGTCCGGTTTGCACAGCGTTGAAACCATTAGGTATGTTATCGATTAATGGGTTATCGATTACCTCACTAACCAGGTTACCATTCAAATCGATAATGTCTACTTTTTGTGGAAAGCGTGTGTAGGGAACAATGTAAGAATATGGTTTATGGATAGTTTTGCGTAAAATGTATTTACCATCGGGCGAAGGACTATTAGCAAAATGAAGAGCCGAAGCACTAATGGTTTTTTCTTCTCCTTGTAAATTCTTCAGCACCATGTCAGAAGTTCCGTAGTAATCGAATAAGGCTTCATCGTGTGGATTTTTAAGTAAATCCTGATACGTACGGTTCGGTGCTTTTTTGCCCAGGTTCTCTTCTACTACGGGGCCTGTGGGTACGCGCGAAGGTTTTGGAAGGCTGCCGGGCGAAGTAGGAACGGCCGTAAACAAAATATGCTGCGAATCTGAAAGCCAATAGTACGCACCACCAAACACACTGTTTATTTTTCGGTTAGAAACTTTAGATGCGGTCAGCGAAATCATATCAACAATCCAGAGTTCGATGCCGTCTGGTTCGTTTTGTAAGAAGGCCATCTTTTTACTGTCGGGCGAAAAACTCGCATTGCTTAAAAGTAATGGCGTGGGTAAATTCTTGATGGGGTAAGATTGATTGTCGCTTAGTTTTTTAGCGCTTAAGCCAATGTAATAATTGCCTCGACTTGGCCCAAAGTTGTCGGGGTTAATGCGGATACCTCCAATGCGAAGTTCGGGCCGTGATAATTCTTCTATACTGGGGAAATCAGATCGTTCCAGTAACATCATCCAGGTATGGTCGGGTGAAAGTGTGATGAGCGGTGTAAGTGGAGCCTCAATCAGTTTGGCGATTTCATCCGGAGGGCGTTGGTAGGTAATGTTTTCTTGTGCTACTACTGCGTACCAAGGCAGCAGCGTAATTAAAATAACGACTAATTTTTTCATTGTATGGATGGTTAATGGATTCTGTGCTGAAGGTAATTATTGTGCTATTTCCATACTACAGCTTTTTGATGAGCTATAGGAATTTTTACTTTTCACTACAGCGGGTATAAACGCAACGGTGTTTTGTTGTACCTTTCGGCTCGCAAAATTTACTACTTATGTATACCGGACTTGTGCATACCCATTCATTGCTGCGTTATTTTGTTCTGATCGCTTTAATCGTGGTAATCGTTAAAGCATTGATCGGTTTAATGACTAAGCGACCTTTTGGAAAATGGGATAATAAATTTAGTCTCTACCTGCTCATCTTTACACACTTACAATTGGTTATTGGGCTGGTACTTTATTTTGTGAGCGACAAGGTTCAGTTTGGAAGTGAAACCATGAAAAATGCCGGCTTACGCTATTGGGCGGTAGAGCATATTACAGCTATGCTTGTGGCGGTTGTGCTAATAACAGTAGCCCGGATTTCTATGAAACGTTTACCTATTGATGCCGCTAAACACAGAAGGTTATTCATTTTTAATAGTGCTGCGTTGCTGCTTTTTATCAGCATGCTCTGGCACGGAGGTATAAAAATCTTCTAAGTGTAACGAGTTTCCTTACACTTATTTTCTGCGGATGGTACAACCTACCGGACGAACCTCAGCAGTTTCTATTTTTTGATTATTTAGCATAATGTCAATGGCATCTTTCACATAGGCCTTGCGCACATCGGCTTCTACTTGCGCGTTGTCGTCTAAAGCACCGCTATACACTACGTTAAATTTTCCGCCATTATTTTTTAATAAAAAAGCTTGTGGTGTACGGGTGGCGCCCAAGAGCTGCATTAAGGTTTGGTCTTTATCCGCCAGATAGGGTATACTCAGCTTAAGTTGATTGGCTTTTTCTTTCATTTTTTCTACTGACTCAGCCGGTTCTACCATAGCGTTCACCAACAAAACCGGTACTTTGTCTTGGTACTCGCTCGAAAGTTTTTGAATCCGTGATCGGTAGTATTCATCGAATGCACAAACATTACTGGTGAAGATAATTACGATGCCTGAGCAAGAAGGGTACGTGCTGAGCGAAATCTCTTTTCCGTTTAACACATTCACTAACGAAAAATTGATGTCTTGTGCGTGAGCATGAAATGTAATGAACAGTGCAACAAGTAAGAGTAAACGCTTCATAAGAATATTATTTAATGAATACTTAAGCCTGTTCAGTTAGGTAGCTCTCGATCTTAGCGGTTTGAAAGCACCACAACAAAATCAGGGTTTACCATGTATTGTAAAGGTACTACTGTTTCTTCACCGTTGACAATTATCCGGCCAACAATATCTCCCTCTTTTTCTAACGTAAAGGCATCTATCCGTAGGTTCTCAGCCAGTGTTAAGTCTTTGCGCCCGTATACTTTTATCAGCGCTTCTTTAGCGCACCAATAAATGCAATGTTTAACCACATCATTGCCTGCATCGTGAAGTTCACTGGTATGATGTATGCGATGGGCAATGCGCAAAAGCTTATCCTTCGGTTGTTCTAAATCTATACCGGTAGCATACTGCTTGTCTATAATCGCAGCAACATACGGAAAGGAGTGACTCAACGAGAGTTCAAGCGCATGCTGTGCGGGCGAAGGCTTGCCGAAGTTATCTTTCGTAATGCCATGAAATGGTAAGTTCATGTGTTCGAGTAGCGCTTTTACTAAAACTCTTCCAGCTAACCATTCAAGTCGTTTAGTGGGGTTTGTAACGGTTTCGGAAATTTTTTCAATAGGGTAAACCATAGCCGATAAGGTTTGCTCATCTTCTTCAATGCGCCATAAGGCCCAGGTATGATTAACAGATTCAACTATTTTTTCCAATCCCATTTGGTAGGTCAAGCTTAATCGCCCAATTTTGATAAATTTTTTCACATACACCTCATTTGCTGTTACTGCGGATGCATAAAACATCATGACCAACATTCAGATTTCTAAACTTCATACATTTACTGGTCATCGCGATAGCGTCTACACCTTGCAGCCATCTTCTGTACCACATCAATTTTTTTCTGGCTCAGGTGATGGTATGGTAGTGCGTTGGGATTTAACTCAGCCCGATACAGGCGAACTTATCGCCAAGCTACCCAACTCGGTTTATGCGCTTCATCATCATGCACCCAGCGGGTTGCTGATAGCCGGGCATAACTATGAGGGCATACA
>CAYNKN010000227.1:0-5596 GCA_964397805.1 uncultured Chryseolinea sp.
TTGGCTGTTACGGCTGAAGTGCCAGAATTTTTTCCATAGCGTACAGTTACTATTTCAAATGGAACATCAACATCCAATAGGTAATTTAATGCTGCGCGATCATTATCCTGATTGTATTCGCCAGGTTCTGGATAGTTCGAGCCTAACCAAACAATTCGAATTTTTTTTGCGATAGTAGAATCCTTTTCTAACGCCAACGCTATGGTAGTCAATTTTCCGATAGGTAATACTACAAGTGTTTCATTATTTCGATCCGCGGCATGCGCTTGCTCAATAATAAAATCTACGGCATCGCTTCCATCAAAACTTTCTTGTTGGATTGTTGGGCGGATATCTTCAAAAGATTTGTTGGCACCTTTATAAAGTGGTATGTTATTAAGCACATTACACAATGCCATTACGCGTTCAGCTTCTGCATAGTGGGCTTCAATATCACCTCCGTTAAAGGTTGCATTAACCGTAACGCCAACGACATCGAATACTTGCGGGTTAAAAAATAAGTAGGCCATAGCATGCTGGTCGTCTAACTCATTATTAGCATCAGTGTCGAGCAGTACTTTAATTCGTTCGTATGGGCTTTGTGTTTTGTTTTCAGAATCGCTACCCATTTCTTTTTTTGGTGAACAAGCCAATGCCACCAACACAAGTAAATGTAGAAGTCGAAAGGCTGACTTCGAGTTGACTATGGTTTGAATAATGCTATGTGTCATGGTTTGAAATTTAAACGCCAACTGATAATGCTGAAATCAATATTTATTAGAAATGTACCCGTGAGCCTGGATTTTTTTCAGAGTAGGTAATAACATCAAACACCTGAACATCATATCCTTTTGGCACATCAACAAGATTTATTTTAATAGTATGATTTCCTTCCGGAAGATCGTATTTCCAAGCTACTTCGTATTTACGAATAAGCCAGGAAGTAGGTAATTTGATGCGTTCAATTAGCTGATCATCAACAAGTACATCGGCTTCGAGTGTAGTGTCGGGGAGTTCAGTATTAATTTTACGTGCGCGCCCGGTAAGCACATAGCCACATCCGGTAATAGCTAGTTGATGGCTATTGTTTTCACTATCTAAATTTTTCGATACTTGTTTGCGATCCAGCGGATAAACACCATCAAAACCTTTTTCCATCGGTAATACTTTTGGTGTTTGGTAGGCGATGGTTATGTCGTTATCTGTTATACTTCCACCATTGCGTTCCACCATTTTTAATGCGTGGTTAAATCCAATTTGATAGACTTTAGTTAATGACATTTCTGTGAAACTAAAGTTTAGGTCTTCAACCTTATCCAGGCCTTGTTTCCAATAGGCAGGAATATTATCATAGCCGATCATTGTTCCCAAAATACCTCCAGCATTAGCCGGATTACAATCAGAATCATAGCCACAACGTGTACTTATGTCAATGGTTTTACCATAGTCACCTTCGCCATACAACAAACCGATTACGATGTAAGCGGCATTAATTTTCGCATCAATATTATACGATTTAAAAACGCCATCTGTACAACCTTTATCGGCAGTCCATTTTTTTTGTGCTTCAAACCACGTGCTTTTCCAATCGGTAGGATATTGTCTATACCACCCAATAACATCGCTAATGCATTGATGGAATTCACTTTCTGACGGAATGGTTGTTAAAGCGTGTTCTACTATGTATTCAACATCATCATGTACAAATGCCAGTGCGTACATAGCGGCTACATAAATGCCACCGTACACACCATCACCATAATTCATTATATGCCCAATTCGATTACCAATAGAAGTTGCACTGTTAACCATACCCGGTGCCATAAGCCCGGCAAAGTCGGCTTCAATTTGAAAGTCAATATCATCTGCATGCGGATTGTTTTTCCAATGGCCTGATGCAGGCGGCATTATTCCATTTAAAATATTATATCGCGCTGCCTGGTTAGCATGCCACAATGGATATTGCGCACGAGCAAATGCTAACGCATGAAGTGAATCGTGTGCATCGAGTCCGTGTTTTTCGAAGATATCGACAAACGTTAAATCCATGTAGACATCATCATACAAACCTGGGCTATTTTCATACCACCAAAGCATGAGGTCTTCATTCCATTGAATAGGAACCTGATCGCCAATCATCGTACCATTGAATTTGAATTCAGTGGGGCCGCCATAGGTGCAGCCAATTACTTGTCCGGCCCAGCCACCTTTTATTTTGTCTTGTAAAACTGTTTTTGAGATCGTAATAAGTTCACTTTCCTTATACTGCTTCGTTGTACTTTTCTCATTGGCAGATCCACACGCCAACAAGGTGAGCGCGATAATGACGTAAAGTGTTTGTGTTGTTTTCATACGGGAATCGGTTGTATTAATTCAGTTGTTGTAGTTCTGATAAAGATGGAATAGAGGTTTGTGCTCCCATGCGTGTTACTGCTATCGCGGCAGCACGATTAGCAAATTCTACCGCTTTAATGAGTTCGTCTCCACGCGCAATCGCCACGGCAAGTGCACCATTAAAGGTATCACCAGCTGCTGTTGTGTCAACTGGCTTTACAGTAGGAGCCGGTATTGTAATGTCTATTTCTGCATTGTAGATATAGGCACCATTAGCCCCAAGTGTGATGATTACTGTATCAACTCCTTTAGCGATTAAAATTTTAGCAGCTTCTCTGGCTGTATCTTGATTTTTTATGCGAATACCGGTTAATAGTTCGGCTTCTGTTTCATTGGGTGTGATGATGTGAAGCGCGCTGAATATTTCATTAGGTAGTATCGTAGCAGGAGCCGGATTTAAGATGACGAGCTTCCCTAACGTATGTGCTTTTTTAATGACATATAATATAGTGTCAAGTGGCACTTCTAGTTGAACCAAAAGAACTTGTGCGTCTGCTAACAAAGGCATAGCCTGATCGATATCTTTTTTACTCAGCGACATGTTTGCTCCGGGCGCTACCACGATGCAATTTTCTGCATGCTTATCGACTGTAATTTGGGCTACGCCCGATGGATTCGTTGGATCGATAAAGACCGCTGAAACATTGATGCCTTCGTTAATTAAATTTTGAATGGCCTGTTGCCCGAATACATCCTGTCCGACTTTATTCACAAACGAAACTTGTCCGCCCAATCGGGCAGCGGCAACAGCCTGATTGGCACCTTTTCCACCCGGGTTCATTAGAAATTTTCCACCCAAAATGGTTTCTCCTGGTGCCGGAAAATGATCGGCTACAATAACCATATCCGTATTCGTACTGCCAACAACAACGATTTTCCCAAACGTTTGCATGAATTGAATTTAGTGAGTTTAAATGTGTTTTTTATTGTTGATGGATGGAAACCATTTTCTTTATATGGTTATATTTATAAAAGTTGATTAGTTATATAAATGGTATGATTATCAGATACTTTAAGTTTATTTTTTTGCTTTTATAAAGTACTGATTTCTTACAAAAATTTTTGCCTTACCCATATTTTTTAATGGCTTCTTACAAAACACTTTTCAGATTGGTGAATGGGCTTAATAAAGCCGAGAAACGGCAGTTTGCTAAATGGGCAGAGGCCTCAGCCGCGAACGGAATGTACACGTGGATGTATCATCACTTACAAAAGCATCCTTCAAATTTCAGTGTCTTTAAAAATGATTTTAAAAAGAAATATCCTCGGGGTTCTTTGACAACTTCCATGAATCATTTGTATGAAAACATCATGTCGATGTTGATCAGGCAACAGCACTACCAGGATATTGAAAACCGAGTAATTATGTTACTTCAGCAAATTAAGGTTCTGTATGCACGCGGTTTTTATGAAGAGTGCGCTCAGTTATCGGATAAGGCTATAGCAATTTGCCGCAAGTACGAAATGAACACGTGGCTGTTGATATTAGTGAGACTTAAACTGATGTTGAAAACGAGCACACGATTTTTTCGCTTGCAAGAGTCAGAGTTGTTGGCTTTACACAATTCAATACGACAGGCATTAAATTATTTGCAAACACAATCGCAGCATCAACTACAATACGATTTACTTCATTTACGCAGACCAGCAGTAAAGCAGGCTACAGAAGTTATGTCGGGCACTGAGTTAGATGATTTGGCTATGCATGAGCAGCAGATTTTTTCGAATGCACGCTATACAAGTATTGAAGCGGATAAACTTCATATGATGTTTCAAGCTGAATATTTTTTAGCACGTGGAAATACAGAGACAAGTTTGCGTGTAGGTAAATCGCTGCATGAACATTTTTTAGCCAATAGCCAGCTAATGCAATCGCCCCTTCATTACGTAACGCATTTGGCTGGTTTATTACAAAATTTCTATCAACGTGGCGATTTTGATTTAATGATAGAATATGAAACGAAGTTGGCAGTATTAACAACTTCGCCACATGGCGTTGAAGACTTAGCTAATTATGTATTAATCCATTACCAACTTCAACGAAATATTGCTCAACATGCGTTTGATCAACTTCCCAACCTATTGGTGCAGGCCGATGTTTTAATTCAAAAAAGTGAGCCTCCCTATGCATGGGAATATGCTCAATTGCTCCGGCTATCCATGACTATCGCTTATTTTTTACTTCAGGAATACCATCGTGCGTTACAAATGCTGGCCACCTTACGCGCCAACGATGTTGGTGTTACCCTTAATCCTATTCAGTATACCGCCCGTATTGTACAAATACTTATCTTTTTTAAACAAGCTGAGTACACGGTGATGGAGGCCGAGATTCGATCCTTTTATAGAAGTTTACGGAAACAAGTACAGCAGTTAGATAAAGAAAGACTTCTATTTAAACTTTTCTTAGATTACCCCTTAAAACATATTGAAAATAAAGAAAAGCTTACTGCCATGATAATCGAAAAGCCGACTGACGATCAGGGTGGTAGGGCAGGACTTATGCAACAGTCATTGGTTATATTTAATTGGATCGAAATACTTTTTTGAAGTAATTTTTAGATGATTTACAGCACCCATGAAGTAAGGATATCGTAGAGTTAAATCAGTAGAATTTTTTTGTGCTTGATGGTGAATGCATTAACGATTATTACAACTCGTAAACAGGAGATTTATCATATTTCTTCTATCTTGTCGAGGTATGGAAGAGAAAATTTTTTTAACTACCCAACACGAAGGTTTAAACGTTGTTGATGTTATTCATAAGCGCAGAAATGATTTGATAAAAGATTTTTTGGATGATCGGATTTTAGTCGATTATCTGCTTACCCAATTTAGAATAACAGAACTTTCAGCTGTAAAAAAGGAATTTATTAAAGCAGACTTACAACGTTTGCTAAATACCCCTGTTGATTTAAACTGGTACGAATCCATTCTCCATGATTTTACTACAACAGGTAGTACGGCCATTGAGGAACAGCACGAAAAATTGTTTTATAAAGAAGTGGAGGCTGTGCTTAAGAAGTTTATTTATTGAAAGTGTTGTTCATTTTTAATTTGAGTAGGAGGGAAATCAATCTTGCCGAATAGGGGTTCAATTTTCTGGTAACGTTTCCGGTAGAACCAAAGTCGATCTAAAACCTATTCTAGAGGATCAATAATTCCAATCTTTGTGTTTAAAAATTCTTTACGCTTATATTGTAAGCTTAATATTTACACATAT
>CAYNKN010000228.1:0-5592 GCA_964397805.1 uncultured Chryseolinea sp.
AGCTTGCAACATCATGTTGCCAATTCTATTCACCATTTTACATCGGGCTCAGCTTCCGAGCGAACACCCGTGAAGATGTTAAACATCAGTAAATTTGTGGCATCCGAGTATGGCTTCATGTTATTCACCGCGACACCGAAAGAGATGCTGGTTCAAGTAGTTGATTTTACAGGTAAGGTATTATACACCACGGCTCTTAAAAAATAGTATGAGGTATATTCTACTTGGGTTGTTCAGTATTTCTTTTGTGTTGGTTGTTAAAGCACAAACATACTCAACGGCATCTGTCTTTGCGCATAACGATTATGTTCACCCAATTCCATTTTACACAGCCTACTATCAGCAAGTTGGATATATTGAAGCAGATGTATTTTTGGTCGATAAAAAATTACTTGTAGCCCATACTACCCGCGAAATAGATCCTGCAAAAACATTGGAGCAACTCTATTTAAAACCACTTCAACAGCAAATTAATAAGCATGGCGGTCAAGTATATAGTCGCCCCGATCAATCACTCATGTTAATGATTGATCTAAAAACAGAAGGTGTCTCAACGGTAAAAGCATTAGTAAAGCTCTTAGAAAAATACCCACAATTACTAGCATGCAAAACCCTTGGATTTACCATTAGTGGTAATGTTCCTGATAGAAATCTATGGGATGAAATTCCATCCTTTATTCAGTTTGATGGAAGACCCGGAATTGCATACACCAAAGATCAACAGCAGCGCCTTGCTATGATTAGTACTGATTTCAAATCGTATAGTCGTTGGAATGGAAAGGGAACACTGACGTTTGAAGATGAAAATAAAATTGTATCAATTATACGTGAAGCACGCAATCTGAATAAACCTATTCGGTTTTGGGCCGCACCTGATTTTACGAATGCTTGGATTCAGTTGATGAAATTAGGTGTAGACATTATCGGAACAGATCGTGTAGTTGATTGTACTTCTTTTATAAAAAGATTATCTAAGGATACTTATACACATCAAAGTCCTCATGAAGTATACGCACCTCAACATGGATTTAATAATGATGCCAAACCAAAAAATATTGTGTTAATGATTGGTGATGGTATGGGACTCGCTCAGTTATTTGCCGGATACACTGCCAATCGGGGTAAGTTAAACTTGTTTACCTTTCAACATCTCGGCTTCTCGTTAACAGCAGCTTCTAATAATTATATTACCGATTCTGCCGCAGGTGCATCAGCCATGGCAACGGGTAGTAAAACAAACAATCGGTTTATTGGTGTAGATAGCACAGGAGTAATTCTTTCATCATTGATGGATGGTGCCTCTAAACAAGGAATAAAAACGGCAATAATTTCAAATGGAGATGTTACCGATGCGACACCAGCTGCATTTTATGCGCATCAACCAGAACGTGACTGGAGTGAAGCTATTGCAAAAGACTTTCTAACAAGTGAAGTAGATATACTTATAGGTGGAGGGAAACACAATTTTTTTCAACGAAAAGATAAGCAGAACTTAAAGGCCGAGTTACACAAGAAGGGTTATGAGGTATCACAGTCTTTTGATTCCTTAACTTATCTAAAATCCAATCGCTTTGTATTGTTAGATAATGCTGCTGTCGTTTCTAAGAAAAATGTCCGCGGTGATTTTCTGTCGTATTCGCTTCAAAAATGTATGACCATATTTTCAACCAATCATCACCGTTTTTTTATAATGGCAGAGGGTGCGCAGATTGACTCAGGTGGTCATGCCAATGATTTAGAAACAGTGATATCAGAAATGCTTGATTTTGATGAAGCCGTTGGTAAGGTTATGGAGTTCATTGACAAAGACAGAGAGACATTATTAATCGTTACTGCTGATCACGAAACGGGTGGGCTATCATTAGTAAATGGTAATCTATCTACAGGATACGTGCATGGTAATTTTAGCACTATTGATCACACCGGAATTATGGTACCTGTTTTTGCATATGGTCCGGGCTCGGCTAATTTTATGGGCGTTTACGAGAATACAGCAATTGCAGAGAAGATAAAGAAGTTGCTAATTAAGTAAGTGGTTAGTTCGGTCAAAAAAAAGGCTGATGTTTTAGTTACATCAGCCTTTTTTATTTTAAGGTAGGCAGTTTATGTTGCCCATGTTTTTCCATTTCCTGCTTCAGCAACGGGTATGCATCCTTTGTACGATCCCGGTACGGCCTCGTATTGCAATACTTGCTCGCAACCTACTTTTGAGGTAAAGAAGCCAAGCATGGTTAGTTCTTTTGTAATTAAAATAAACGGACGCTTAGGTGGCTTTTGTGTTCGTGAAGCTTCAATAGCATCATCGTGCATTTGTTTAACAAATGCTGCCTGCTTTTCAGCATTCAGTTTAATAAATGAATTACCATGAGCTTCCTTGGCTTTATCATCAAACTCTTGTAATGAAGTAAGGAAGAAATCTTGCTCTTCTTTGGCGTAAACATCTTTTAACAAGAGATCAATAAAAGCAGGTACGCCTACTTCAATGGCTCCGGGTGTATCTGTTTTTGGAATAATAACTTCGGCAACCTGACTTACCAGTATACCTTGTTCTTCTGTTAAAAACTCGGGCTTCCAATCAATAGTAGGTTTTGCGGTACATCCTTTTAAAATGCCCATGATGGCCGGAGCAGACACCGCTCCTCCCATGAGCAATGCGGTGCGTCTTAATGCTTCTCTGCGATCCATATGTGTATGTTATAAATTCAGTTTACTAATTAAATATTATTCTTTTTCATTTCGCTTACTGCGTAATCAACGGCACGTGCAGTAAAGGCCATGTAACCAAGTGATGGGTTTTGACATCCGGCAGAGGTCATAAACGAACCATCTGTGACGAATACATTTTTACAAGCGTGCACTTGATTCCATTTATTTAACACCGAAGTTTTGGGGTCTTTACCCATACGCGCAGTGCCCATTTCGTGGATACCTAAACCAACTCCGGTTTCACGATTAAACGTGTTTACATTTTTGTAACCAGCAGCTTCTAACATTTCAGCTGCATCGTTGGCCATGTCTACACGCATTTTATTTTCGTTATCGCGTAAGATAGCATCGAAAGTAAGTGTCGGTAAACCAAACTTATCTTTCTTCTCTGTGTTCAAGGTTACCTTGTTATTGTGGTATGGTAAAATTTCTCCAAATCCACCCATACCAATCGACCATTTACCTGGTTCGGTAACAGCTTGTTTTAAATCGCCACCAATACTGAGTTCACTAACGAGTCGTGCCCAACCTTGGCGACTAGCACCTCCTTGATAACCAAATCCGCGCAGGTAATCGCGTTTATCTTTAGCCACGTTACGGTAACGCGGAATGTAAAATCCGTTGGCTCTTCTTCCGAAGTAATACTTATCATCAAAGCCTTCTACCAAACTCGCACTCGCGCCAACACCTAAATGATGATCCATGATGTTGTGCCCTAATTCACCACTATCATTTCCAAAGCCATTCGGAAAGCGATTTGAAATAGAGTTCATCATAATAAAGGTAGAACCAAATGTGGAGGCACATAAGAAAATTACGTTGGCATAAAACTCTACTTGTTCTCCGGTTTCAGCATCTAATACTTTAACACCTGTAGCTTTACCTTTCGCCTCGTCATAAATTAATTCGTATACAATGGAGTTTGCGCGCAAGCTCATGTTGCCTGTTTTCTCTGCAGCCGGAAGTGTCGATGAGTTACTACTGAAGTAGGCTCCGTATGGACAACCTCGCGAACAAAGATTTCTATATTGACAAGTGCCTCGTTGCGGACTATGTGATAAAGGTGCAGTAGCGTGCGCTACACGACCAATGGTAAGTAGTCGGTTGAATTTATCTTGTGTATTCTTTTTAAAATCTTGCTCCACGCAATTCAATTCCATGGGCGGAAGAAATTGTCCGTCAGGAAGATTTGGTAATCCTTCCACTTGGCCACTTACACCAATGTACCGCTCTACATAATCATACCAAGGCTCAATATCTTTATAACGAACCGGCCAGTCGATAGCAATACCATCTTTTGCATTTGCTTCAAAGTCCATTTCACTAAACCGATAACTTTGGCGTCCCCACATAATTGATCGGCCACCTACGTGATATCCACGCATCCAGTCAAACCGATTTACTTCGGTGTATGGATTGTCTATGTCATTCACAAACCAATGCTTGGTGTCTTGTCTCACCGTGTAACCCGTTCGGTTCTGCACGGCTTGTTGGCGTAAATCTTCTTGTGTTGCGCGGTTGGCGTAAGGTAAATCCCACGGATCTTTAGTAGCCGTTGGATAGTCTGGGTGGTTAACCATTCTACCGCGTTCTAGTACTAATGTTTTTAGTCCTTTTTCGGTTAGTTCTTTGGCGGCCCACCCACCACTGATGCCCGTTCCTACGACAATGGCATCGTACGTGTTTTTCTTTTCTGCGTCTGTGTTTAGATACATAGTCAAAATTTCGTTTGGCTAAAGGTATAGGATTGGTTTGATAAATTCTGAAAATTATATCAGCGGTGAAATGAAAAATGTGTTTTTAGAATTCTTTTAAATTAAGGGTACCCTGTCTGTACTTATTTGTTATCTGGTAACTAGCTTTTTTAAAACAATTCGGAAATTCATTGAGTTAGGCGGTGGTTATATTCTTTTGGCAATCCCGAAAGTAGTTTGGTCAAGGTGTGCATGTGTGTCCTCCGAGGCCGGACAGGCCACGCATGTTATTACAAGACTGAATTTTATCCGCGTAGGCCTCAACCAGATCTAGGATGTAATTATATATTCTAACAACATGCTGAAAAGGAAGTGCAACAGTTCCATGCGATTCGAAAATTCATCAAAACTTTTTGCTATGTGCGGTGGCCTGAGCCAAATGCGGGGTGTGCGATAGCAAGTGTGTGGAAGCATCATTGGCTCTTGATCTTTTTCGTTCTTTTTGCATCAAGGCAAAAAGGACAAAAGAAAAGAAGGAGCAGTTTGCCGGCCAACTGGCGGAATCACCGTTGTAGTTCTAATGAGTTCTAATGAACCTAACTAATTCAGAAAGAGTTAATTCATCTTCTTTATTTAAACTTTACTCATCTACCAAGTAAAAGTTAAAATGCACAGATGATATGATAAGCGGTCGCGAATGTTTCTGTTCCCTCGCTATCTTCGTTTTACCTAAACTTTATTAAGTATGCGTTTCTTTTTACTTCTTATCATCTCTGCTGTTTTCGTGTGTGCTTCTGCACAGCAAACTCAAAAGCCTGTGCTTCATGGTAGTCATTGGATGGCCATTACTGGGAAACCGTTAGCGGCTACTTCGGGTGCTATGATTTTTCAACAGGGAGGTAACGCAGTTGATGCTGCATGTGCGATGTTGGCATCGACTTGTACTATGTGGGACGTATTAAGTTGGGGTGGCGAGACACAAGCCTTAATTTATAATCCGAAAACAGGTAAGGTCATTGGCATTAACGCATTGGGCGTTGCCCCTACCGGAGCAACTGTTGAATTCTTTAAAAGTAAGGGGATGAATTTTCCGCCAGAATTTGGGCCACTTTCTGCGGTTACGCCTGGCACTCCGGGAGGTTTATGCACCATGCTAGCTGAGTATGGTAAACTTAGTTTAAAAGATGTATTA
>CAYNKN010000229.1:0-5589 GCA_964397805.1 uncultured Chryseolinea sp.
AGGATGGTGTGTGTGGTTACAGGTAATGAGGGCTACATTATTGGCCAGTAGTTTCGCGATGAGTGCGTGCGAGATAATTAGTTGTTGGTGATCGAGTATAACCACACCAATATCTTCGATGGGTATAGATGCCTGAGCTTCTTTTTTAAAAGCATCGGGTAGGGTGTCGTTTTTTTCCACTGCCGGTAAGCGCACCAGCAATTGTTCTTGCCGTGTACTCAGGTAGGCCGGGTTGCCAAAGTAGAGTGTGCGCTTAATCATAGTGTAGGGGTTAAGTTATGTATCCATTTCAAAATGAGTTCGTGCCTGAATGGCGCGTTGATGAAAACGGAGATACTCTTCTTTGTTGCCAAACCACTGTATAATTTCTTCGCGCTTAACCAGCGATGGTTCTGCTTGTACGATATCGCTAAATGAACTCCAACGCCAGTCACCTATATTTTTTACAAAACCGTGGTGTACGGGGTTGGCGTGAATGTAGTAGATGAGCTGCGTGAAGTACGAGTTGTCTGTAATTTCTTTTCGTTTAAAATTGGGAATGAAAAGACTTCCCCTTCGGGAATACATTTTATTAAATGATTTCGTATAGGAATTAAAAAGGTTGCTGAACTGTTGGGAAATTCTTTTTTCAACTAACTCCATTTCTAAACCTCCAAGGTTTGTTTGCGAAAGCGTAGAAACCTTGGAGGTTTGTAGGGATGGAGACAAAAATTTCGATATGATTTCCGCCTCCGTTTTTATACGAATCAAAAAATGAATATGGTTGGGCATCAGACAATAGGCTAAGGTATCGGCTACCGAAGGAATAAAATGTTCGTACCGGCTTAAAAAGTAACGATAGTTTTCATCGCTAAGAAATAGATTTTCGAAGCCGTTGGCGTGGGTGTAGAGGTGGTATGATTTGTTACACTGCATTATCAGGTTATATCCATTGAATACTTCCGTCCATTTTTATTTTGAAGTCTTTACTCTCTATAAGCATTTTCAAATTCCCCATTGAGAGCTTTAATTTTGGCCAAGGGCTTTCATAGTTAAGTGAAGAAAAGCCTTGATAGATAGCTTTCCCAAACTTGCTTTCAAGTGCCTTAAGATCATTATCGGACAAAGCGTTTAAATGATGCATGAACCTAATCCTACCGTCTTTCTCAAAACCCTCAATTTTGTAAGTTCTATTACTCAACTCTTTTAATGATAAGTTTTCTAATTCTGACTTATTATCTTTAAAGAAAATCACTTTCTGTCCTGCTGTTAAAATAGTTTGTAAATGAAGGTGTTGTTTATTTACAATAATTTCATTTTCTAATTCCATCTTAGATCCAGTAGTTAGCTTATTAATTTTGGATGCTGTAAATAAATCCACGATTTTATAAGCGACTTTTGTGTTATCAGCACTTCTATACAAACCATAAGCGATATTACTTGCATTGCCTGCATAGTAGAATTGTTTGTAATCATGTTTTGAAAGATTTGTTTGCTTTTTAATTTGTAAAGGTTCGGTTACAGCTTTGAAAATTCTTATGTGCCTAATGCTACTTATCTTTCTGCCGTTCTTGTCAATTTTAATTTGATTTCCATTTTTATCTACATGAAAGAATCCCTTTTCAAAGGCTTCTTTCAAACCTCCAGCTTGCCCAACTTGAACTCTTATATGTTTTTTCAAGCCTTCGTCTACGATTTGCTTTCCCAGCTCATCTAGTGTTTTAAATCCGGGTGAGTCTGGTTTTGTTTTAAAAACGAAGGGTACTCGTACAACATATCGAGTATCTTCTTGGATCATCTTGCCTTCTTCATCTCTAATAATATTCCCTTTCTCGCCTCGCTTAGCAGGTTTAATGGCACCAAAGAAAGTCTCATCGTGTAACTGTCCTCTGATGCAGTCTCCGGTGGCGATTTTTGGTTTTTGAGTACCTTCAACAAATTGTACTTTGCCTCGCTTACGAATAATTCGTTTGGCTGGTGTGAGTGCCTGATCGTTTGTTATATTATTGATCAGAATGCTGTCATCAATACCCCAAACAAATTCACGCTTAAATCCTTTGTAGGGTTCGGTTGTAAAAGGCTGTCTTTTTTCCTGATGCTCATAATATGATTTAAGTAGCTCATCTCTTTTTGCGGCTGTCGGAATAAGTGTAAGTACTGCCGCATCTTTTGCGTGATGTGAATGCTTGCTTCGGTCTTTTTTTACATCGGGTATCTGTAATCCGTATATTTTTCTAAATTCTGAAGTGATGGTTCCCTTTTGTACATCAACTTTTTCAAAATAGGTTTTGAGATAGTGAAAAGCATATTTGGAAATAAGTTGAGTATCAACTTTTTGGCTATTCTTGAACCCGCTCGTCACTTCTTCCATAGTAAATCGATTTAATTTATTTCTCCAATAGTCAAGGTCCATTTGCCATAAATTTCGTTGGCGAATGGCGTCATCCTTCCATTTTTTATCTGCTGCTTTTTTTGACTTAGTGGTCCAGAAATCGATTTGTTGTTTTATTCTTTCGACTTTCTCTTTCCATTTTTGTAAGCGTGGTAATATGGCCGAATATCCATCGTCTTTACTGTAATTATTTAGGTTGAACGGAATTTGGTTCTTCTTTATGTTTCTGTTATAATCTGCGTAGCACACGGTAAGATTGGCCAATGAGTTGTCAAATGAAATGCTCCTTGGAATGGTATGCTCAAAATCAATAACGTTTTCGTCAAACAAGTCTGTGAGTTTGATAAACTTGCCAGTGTATAAACATTGATAGCCTTGTTCCTTCCATAGTCGATATTTGTCAATGAGCTTTTTTCCATGTCCATTCCATCTCATCGCCTCGTCTTTTTCAACCCTTCTTTTACGCTTCTTACTATCTTTACTATCTTCTTGATTTTCTTCAACAGCAGGAAGAAGTTGTTCATCATTTTGTTCGTAGAATAAGCGCATTTTGTCTATATCATCCAAACTTTCTGGATTAGCCATAATTCCCTGTTTGTCTTGCAAAAGTTGTTTTATGGCTTCGGCAAATTCTTGATTCTCCGCTTCACGCTGGCGTTGCCACGCTTCAATCGCCCAACGTTTATTAGTATCATTTAGCTCTCTGGCTACTTCTACCACAATTCGGGTGTCGCTATCAATCTGATTGGTTTCAATCATGTAGTTGATCAGCTTGCGCAGCTCATGTAACGCACGCATAGCCATTGGATTTTTAAAGGATCCTGTTTTAGGGCTACCGAGCTTCAGCACACCGTCTTTATCTGCTTTGGCAGGGGGATAAATGTTTATCTCCGATGGATGATAGATTTTGTTTAGCTTATCTTCACTTACATTAAAGTTCAATTGCAAAAACTCACCTAACGTGTCTATCAGTTTGGGTAATCGATAATAACCAGAATCTGTTTTGTAATAAATAGTGTTACTGGTTTTTACTACGAAGTGGCGTTCATTATGAATATCTTTTCGCTCAAGTCCACTGGTAACGAAATAAGCTTGATAGCAATCTTTCACCGCATTAAATATTTTATTCCTTTCTGTTTCCGGCTTTTCATTCCATCTCTTTTCTCCAAATTGGTCCTTTATTGTTTCTTCAATTGTATCGAAGTCTGATTTATCCAGTTTATAGGTATTGTCTTTGTATCCAAATTTTTCATTGTTCTCTAAGTTTTTATGCTTTGAAACAAGACTGTTTACAATAGTGAGCAATGTCTTCTGCTCCCTGTTTTCGTCTATCACTTTTCCGATCTCGCCAATCAGCAGTACTTCATTTTTCGTCCACAACTCTTTGCCTATTATCTCCGGTAGGTTTGCCAGCAAAACGGCTTCTGTATAGATTAATCCTTTTTGTAAGAAGAGGTTGATTTTATTAATCGCATTTAAGCTAAGCATGGCATAACCTACGGGTGTAGCGTTCCAGGTCGTTACAAACTGCTTGGTCTGTTCGGTATTCAGATTTAATTTGATCTCAGCAAATTCGCTTACGTATTCCTGATCTTCAAAAGAAAATAACACGTGCCAAATGTCTTCGATGTCATAGTAATCCTTCTTTGATTTTGCTGATGGTGCTTTAGGTATTCTGATGTTTAGATAATCATCACCGAAAATATCTTTTAGTCTTGCAGATACCGGGCAGCCCGTAACTGTTGTTTTAGGATTGTAGTTGAGATGTAATTTTCTGCCTTCTTTTTCTAACAGGTCAGCTATATCAGAAAAAGGAAAGTAAGCTTTCTTACGGAAAAATAGTCTATTGAATATTTTGGTCTTTAGTTCTAGGCTTACTGGTTTCCATTGCCCATCATTATCATCGATAAGCTTGTATTTGATGTTATTCAAAAATGACCATGCTCTGAAGATTTCAAAACTAGGATGGCTTATTGGCGCTCTGTATTTACTTGGTTCCAGCGTACATTTGCCAATCAATCCTTTTTCAGAACGGAGTGGACGTTTATAAAAGATACTTCCATCATTTTTGTTCTTTCCGGTTTCAACCAGCTTGCAATAAATGGAGCCTGCCAATGATAAGCCCTGAAACTGAAAAATGTATTTAATCTCTTCTTTAAAATTTTCTCTGATAGCATACTGTGCTATGCTTTCACGAATTCGTATACCATCATCTTCTAAATAAGCAAATAACATCCCTATTGTTTTCGCATTGGTGTATTTTTCCTGAAGTTCGATGATAACTTTGTTTTTCTTTTTCTCTGAATATTGTAGGTCGACTATTTCGTTCTCATCAATTGATTCTTTTTCTTTTACATCATCAGCTCCTTTGCGACTACTCTTAAATCCTCTACGTTGTGCAATGTGATATAAAGCTCGCCCCAGTTTAAAGCGATTTTCCTCTTTGGTGAAGTCAAGTTTTACTTCCGCCAATTCCTTTCTTAATTGATACGGGCTGGTAAAATCGGGCTTTCCATCACCATTAAAATCTAGCTTTATCCATGCATCGAAAGCCATATCATCAACAGGGTAAACCCTGCCACCATTGTTGTTCTTTCTTGCTTCTTCCTTATTGTACAATCTCCATTTATTCAAATTGGCGGTACTCAGAGGGCAATAGCCTTCATTTATCAGGTGTTCAAGAGTGGCCCATAATCTATACTTTCTCGCTTGATATAATCTTCGTGTCGAGCGTTTCTTGGTTCTTTCAGCCGCATAGGAGTATTCTCCTGTTTTACCCAGACCAACTCCTTTATTAAATGTCAATACACCGAATTTTTCAATTTGATTTTCTGCCAAATCAGGATTACGTAGTGCCCATCCGATGGAGTTAGTTCCTAAATCAAGTGCAAATATTTTGTTCACAGAGTTGGTATTTATTTTTATTTCAATAAGTTTGTTATGCAAATCACAATAAGGCTATAAGCCGAAGAATTTCTCAGCCCTGCGTTTCGTGGGGCTTTTTTATTGGTATATGTATTTTAGATTTATTGCTATTATTCCGTTGTGAAAACATCTAAGATGGCCCCGATAACCTCGGGGTCGTTTTTTTTTATCTCAATACTTCAAACGAGCTAACTCTCCAACGCTTTACCAAAGCCTCAATTTAACCGTGGTCTGAATTTCGGAAATTGTATGAATAAATAAAAGTTTGCTTTCTTTTAATAGTCGCTCTCTAG
>CAYNKN010000230.1:0-5551 GCA_964397805.1 uncultured Chryseolinea sp.
GCTTTGCCCATGGCCTCGGCCGTAATAGATCGCGGAAAACCGTACTTATCTTTTAGCCTATTAACTCTTCCTCCCTCCTGATCGATACTTACTAGTAAGAGAATGGGTGCTGCTTGTTGATATGTCCAGATAATTTTTTTTAGAGCCACAAAAGAGTTCTTTGCCGGAATATTTTTTTCAAACAGTATTATAGAACCTACTTTACCTTGGCGCACTTCTTCCAATACTTTTGCATCGACCGATGGTCCCGGAAATCCGATCAAAATCATCTGGCCAATTTTAATATCTAAACTATCGCGTTGTTGGGCGCGTGTTATCATTACGGTTAACACGAGAACAAAAGACAGGATGTATGTTTTAGCGGATGTCATTTTCTTTGAATTACTATGTATTCTAATTTTTTTTGGCAGTTAAAGCTTTATCCCAAACTAGCGTTGCTCATAGATTGCCTGCAAAATAGCTTGCATGTTTTTTCGGATGTCGTTAGTTGGAACAACGTAGTTGCTGTTCATAAACGAGAAGATATATGTTTTGCCTTTTTTGGTTACCAAGTATCCACTCAGACTATGGTTATTACTCAGGGTTCCGGTCTTTCCAAAAATGTAGGGTTGATCAGCCTTATACCAACTACGAATAGTGCCGGCTTTTCCTCCGGTAGCTAAAAGTGGAAACAGTTGCTCGCGCGGAACCTTTTCATAAATTTTTTCCCATAGCTGCACGATCGATCGAGGGGTAAAAAGATTATAGCGCGATAATCCCGAACCATCTACCCATGCAGGCTCATCAGACATATCGGCCAACAAAATTTTCTTGGCGTACCGTATAGCAATTTCCGGTTGCAGCGAATCGCTGAGTATACTGGCGCACATCACTAAAACTTGTTCAGCAATAAAGTTATCACTGTCTTGCATCATTACCCGATATAAACTATCGGTTGGTATACTATAAAAGGTTTTAGCATCTGGTGGTAATGCCTTATGCACGAGTCCTACTTGGCGAAGCAACGTATCGGCTAACAGCTCTGTAGTTAATTCGCTGGTTACTGTAAAGGGTGCATCAATTTCTGTTACACGTATGGCTGTTGACGGATGAAATTTAAAGGTATTGCTAAATGCTTCGCGTTCAATTTGCGGACGTCTGCGCAATTCGCCCGGATTCATAAAACGTTGAAAGTAAGCAGGTTTGATCACTACAGGCTCGAGCGTTGTTATAGCCGAAAATATATTTCCATACATCGGAAAGGGCGATCGCTCTGGCGAGTAAGCCGTTTTGTAATCGTCCCACGCCCACCCTGTACCAAAGTGTGTGGTGTAAAAATTGGATGGTGAAAAATAGATTGGTAGCGATGCCGATTTTAAAAATTCTACTACTCGATTATTTTGAAACACATTTTTATAGAGTAGTGATGGATCTCCCGTTCCCCAAAAAATCAGCGAGTCGTTTTGCTCCACATAACGAAGAGCCGGTACGGAATCGCCCAGTATATTTAAACAGGTATAAAAAGTAAAAATTTTTGTATTAGATGCTGGTGTAAAATAGGCTGCACCGTTATACTCAAACACCGTTTTTTTCTTGTCGAGATCATACAACACAAACCCGGTGTGATCTTGAAATTTATTTTCCGTTTCACGAAATGTTTTTGTTAAACTTTTTTTTGAAATCGGAGAACAGGAAATAACAGCAAGTGCTAAGAGGAAAAGTATCGTACGCTGCATTAGGCTATGGTTAAGTAACGTTGCATTAAAATTTGCCGATGGTGCCACTCATGACCAGCAGTGATAAATCCAAGATTGGTTACCGATACCTCCACCTTGTTAGCTGTTCCTGTGCGTTCCAACATTTCTGCTGAAAAGCTTTTATATAAATCAATTGTTGTTGTGCGAAGCGTTTCTAGTTCTTCGGCAATGGTTTTAATGGTTCTGTTTTCAGCATTTGCTTGTGGCGCATAATCTCCCTCCTCAAAACCATGAAGCGGTGTTTTGTCGTTACGCGAAAAGCGTAAAGCCCGATAGGCAAAAATACGCTCGGCATCTTGAATATGGCAGAGTACTTCTTTGAGCGACCACTTACCTACCTCGTACCGATGCGCGCCCATTTCTTCGGGTATATCGCGTAACAGGTGTTGCATTTGTATACCCGATTCTTGAAGTGCCTCAAAAAGATCGAGGTGTTTAACATACGCTACATAACCTTGATAGAAAGCAGGAACGGACTGGAGGTTTGGTGTAATCATCTTTCAAAGTAATAAAACATTGTTATGGGGCGGAAATTAAACCTTAAAATTTGTTAAGCGGCTTGATTGGGAATGATAATGTTGATCTCAGTGCCCTCTCCGTAGGTGCTTTTAATTTTAATTTCCCCGTTAAGTTTTTCTACTGCTTGCTTAACAATGTACATACCCAAACCCGATCCTTGCGATCGATCTGTTGCCCGATAGAACATATCAAAGATTTTATCCATGTATTCTGAGCGAATACCAATACCGTTATCGGAAAATCGAATGGCGACTTGCGTAGCTGTTAAACTAATTTCAATTTGCAAAAAACTGGTTGTTTCGGGGTTATAGTATTTGTATGCGTTAGAAATAATGTTTCCGAAAATGATGGCTACGCGCAACGGATCGCCCTTGAAGATGGCTTTGCCTTTAACGGTAATTTTGGTTTTTACCTGACTAAAATTATCTAAGTACTCCAGCTCGCGTAAGCAGGTTTGTGCGATAGCATATAAATCAAGAGGCTCGTGTATTACTTCCGTCCGATTAACGCGGGCGTAGTTTAACATAGATCGAATAAATTCGTCTAGCTTTTTAATTCTTCCCTCAATCTTCGCGAGGTAAGCCCGCTGATTATTTACATCATCATCTAAGTTGGCGAGATTAACCAATCCCATGATTGAACTTAGCGGAGAACGTAAGTCGTGCGATGTTTTATACATTAATTGGTCGAGCTCGAAGTTCCGCTCCGACAATTCCTCCAAGGTAGTTTTCAGCTCCTCCTCTTGTGCAGCTAACTGAATGTTTTGCTCGGTTAATTCTATGTTAAGTAATTTGAGTGTAGACTCGATTTGTTTTCGCTGCGTAATATCGCGCACAAACAACGCGGCACCTTTTACTTTTTTATGATCATCATAAATGGGATTACTCGACAACTCAAAGATCAAGTGCTTTATCGTTGCTTCTTCTGTTCTGCTTTCTCCCGCTAACGATCGCTTAATTACTTTCTTTGCCAACTTCGCATAATCAGCAGGCAATTTTTCAATTAAACTATCGCCCGCTTTAATTTCATTGTCAAACACCTGCCACATGCTTTTGGCGTGCGCTTGGTTAAATGTAATGTATCGGTAATCTTTATCAACAGAAATTATCTGGTCTTCGGTGCTTTCTAAAATAGCGCGCAGGTTTGCATTAATCGATTTAATAATTTCTTCAAAACGTTTTCTTTCGGTTACATCTTTTACAAATACGGCTGCTCCCTTTACTTTTCCGGCACCATCAAAAATTGGGTTGTACGTGGTTTGTATATAACCAACAAACTTATCGTAGTCAATAAAATGATCGGACATTACCACGCGCCCTTGTAACGCTTCGTTTAATTCTTTTTTGATCCATGTTCTGTCTTTAAATCCTTGAAGCATGGTAAGCTTATTAACACCTACTTTTATGTCCTTTCCATAAAGCGCTTTCATAATGCGTTTATGATTGGTATTAAAGGCCGTGTAGCACAACTTATTATCTACTGCATAAATTGATTCATTGGTGCTTTCCATCACACCTTGTAGGTTGGCGTTTAACCGATTTATTTTTTCTTCTACTTTTTTTAAGGCGGTGATATCGGTAATAAAACCGAGAATAAATTTTTGCTTTTTTTCATTTAGGTAAAGCGACTTTACCGTAAGTATATCGCGTACTTGTTTTTTGCTATTGGTAATCTTCTCTTCGTTAACAATAGTCTTTCCGGTTCTCAGTACCTCATTATCAATCTTCCAAAATGTTTTCGCTTCTGTGGGGTTGAGCAAGTCTTTATCTGTTTTACCGATCAAGTCTTCTCGCTTACGACCAATCAACTTACAAGATTGTTCATTTAAAATAATCCATCGATGCTTGTGATCTTTTACAAAAATGGGCGCAGCAACCGTATTAATAATGTTGTTCAAAAAATTAGTTGACTCTGCAGCCGCATCGCGTGCTTGCTTTTCTATTGAAATATCGCGTAGCGTTCCAACAAAATAATCGGCTTTACCTTCATGCTTTAACAAACTAGCCGACATCATACCGGTAAAAGTTTCGCCAGATTTTTTTCGAAACGTTATCTCTTCATTCTTTATCGTTGCGTGTTTCTTTAGCTGCTTAACAATTTCCACTGCCTTATCCGCCTTTTCATACAAATCTGCCGGCTTCAGTTTTTTGAGTGCGGTTAATGTTTTGTAACCGGTTATCGTTAAAAAAGCTTCGTTGGCATAGAGAAATTCTTTTCCCAGAATTCCCATAAAAATACCTTCACTTAAATTTCGGTTGATGGTTTCGAGTAGCTCTTTACTTTTACGTGCCTCCTCGGTCGCTAAAACACTTTCGGTTATATCTCTAAAATTAGAGACAACACCCGAAATTTCGGGTACGTGTAAAAAATTGGTAAGGCGTGACTCTGCCCAAAAGTAATGACCACTTTTATGCTTTAGTCGTTGTTGAATGAGAATGGTTTTGTTTGGTTTTTTAAGTATTGCGTGAAAGCCTTCTGTAGATTTTTTCAGATCATCTGGATGGATAAATGCGACTCCTTTTTCACCCACTATTTCATCGGGATGGTAACCTACTAATCGCTTAATAATTCCCGCGGCAAACTTTATTCTACCTGATTTTTCGTACACAACAATTCCTTCGTGTGCATTTTCAACTAATGCCCGAAATGTTTTCTCTGCACGTTCTTGTTCCTTTTTTTTAGGCATACCTTGCCTTTGTTAATTGGCGGTAATTAAAACTGTGTAAAGATTTCATCGGGCAACGCGGCATCTACCTTTACGGCTTGCGGGCCTCCACCGTCTGAGCGATCAGCCGAAAGAAGGATTGATCCATACTTTTTATAATTATCCCATGGTCGAACAAAGTTGGCGGTATCTTGGCGGGCATCGTTAAAGTAGGCCCATTGCTTTACCAGGTTATCGGCCAAATCAACATATACATGGTACTTATTCTGCGGAGTATCTCCAGTGTTCTCAAAGGTTAATTCTAACACATTACAGCGGGTACCTACCAATGATAGTTCTTCACCTAAATACTTGAGCGTTACTCCGGAGTCTTTCAACTTAAAGGGCATCACCAACCAATATGAATCATTTATCCAAATGCTTTTGGCTCGCGTTAGCATTTTGGTTAGCGAGTCTGATGGTGCAAGCTCTTGTCCTTTAATTTGCACTTTGCCTTGTAAGGTGTTTATGTCAACCAGATAGATTGTACTATCTCCGGTAGATTCAATGCGTACTCTGCCAGTATGTTTGTCCCAAGTGAGGTTTCTTCTGCCAAAGAAAGTCCAAGAAATAAATCTAGTATTATCCCAAT
>CAYNKN010000231.1:0-5543 GCA_964397805.1 uncultured Chryseolinea sp.
CGAGGCAATGTTATTGACCTCGCCATTGGTGTGATTATCGCAGCCGCGTTCAACAAAATTGTCAGTTCCTTTATTGAAGATGTAATTACCCCGCTGCTGCTTAAGCCTGCGTTAGATGCCGCTAACCTAAGTGAACTGGCCGAGTTAACCGTTTTCGGAACGGTAAAGTATGGTAGTTTTTTATCGGCCATTATTAATTTTTTGATTGTTGCTTTTGTACTTTTTTTAATTGTAAAAGGGGTTAATGTAGCCAAAAGGAAAGAGGCTGCCGGACCACCACCGCCACCACCTGCCGACATTGTTTTATTAACAGAGATTCGTGATTTGTTGAAAAAGAACGGTTAATAGTTTGTTCTCATTTCTTGTTTAGGAATTGAGAAAGGTAAACTATACCGACTAACGAAAAAGCGCAATGGCATTACGAATTGATGCCATTGCGCTTTTTACTTTATACCCTAACGGAGAAGTTATTTCAAAAACTGGGAGGCTACCACTAATTCTTTACTGCCTGCTGTATACTGGTAAAAACCATTTCCACTTTTAACACCTTTGTGGCCGGCTTGAACCATGTTCACTAAGAGGGGGCAAGGGGCATACTTTGGATTTCCGAAGCCATCGAACAGTACTTTTAAAATAGATAGACAAACATCGAGTCCGATGAAATCTGCTAATTGAAGTGGCCCCATCGGATGCGCCATACCTAATTTCATAACGGTATCAATTTCAGCTACTCCTGCCACGCCTTCATACAAACTATAAATGGCTTCATTAATCATGGGCATGAGTATTCGGTTAGCCACAAAACCGGGGTAGTCGTTTACCTCAACAGGTACTTTACCCAATTTCAATGCGAGATCCATAACAACGTTGGTTACTTCATTGCTGGTGCTGTAACCTCGAATAACCTCAACAAGCTTCATGATCGGCACCGGATTCATAAAGTGCATACCAATTACTTTATCGGCTCGATTTGTTACGGCTGCTATTTTGGTAATAGAAATGGAGGAGGTATTGGTTGCCAGAATACAATCAGCCGGAGCATGTTGATCTACTTCCTGAAATATTTTTAGTTTTAATTCTACATTTTCAGTTGCCGCCTCTACTACCAATCCGGCTTGTGCTACACCTGTTGAAATGCTCGTATGAGTAGTAATATTAGCGAGCGCTTGTTGTTTGATTTCAGCAGTAAGCGTGTTTTTCTCTACTTGGCGGCTAAGATTTTTATCGATCGTGGCCAGTGCTGTTTTTAATGCATCTTCCGAAATGTCGATTAACGCCACCGAGTAGCCATGTTGTGCAAATACGTGGGCAATGCCATTTCCCATGGTGCCGGATCCAATTACTGCAATGTTCATCATTTTTTGTAGATCAGTTCGAATGGTTACTTTTGAATTTATCGTTCAAAGATAGTTTTCCCTATGTCTGTTAAAAAGAACCGCATCAGGAATTTATCAACTCGTTGGTTGGCCCCGCTTAAACTCTTCTTGTATTGTATTTACACGTTGTTATGTTTGGGTATTTTATACGGCTTCTTTAAAAATGCAAAGGGTGGAATGGATTATTTGTTTGCTGCTGGCCAATCGGGGTTGTATGTATACTTCTTTTATAAGTTCACACAGGTTTTAGCCAAACTTCAACGCGTTGAATTTGATGAAGAGTTTCTTTATGTGATACGTAAAAATCAGGATATAATTATCCCACTAGAAAATATCGAGTCAGTTGAAATTGTTTCGCTGGGCGGTGTTTATAAAATTAACCTTTACCATGCCGAGCAACTGGGTACGGAGTTTTATTTCAAACCTTCTTTAATTTATCCGTTAAATTACAAATCGAAAGATGCGCTGGTGAATTTGCTGCGCAAGCAGATTCGTATAGCCAAATCGCATAAGCAATCTATAACTTCGAATGCTTTGACCAGCTAACTAATTTCTGTTTACTAAGATTGGCGTAAATGGGGTAGATTTTTTTCACCCTTTTCTTTAGGCCCCAGCCGCAGAATATCGGTTGGTGTATTACACAATACGCCCTTACCGTTGTAGATGGCAATAGGTGCTTTAAGCAACTGCGGGTTATACATGATTACCTCTATCCAACCATTCATGGTATATCCATTACCAGCAACTTTAAGTTGATATTCAGGGTGCGATCGATCTAACAATTCTTTCGGATCAAGACCCACCAGATTGATAACTTCTTTCCAATAAGTTGGTCCCAGTTTTTCGCGAAGGGCATCTACCTCATTGATATGCTTCGTAATGGTTAATGCAATAGCTTTAGTTTTCTTGCCCGAAGATGATTGCGGATCGTAAAGCAAAAAAAGTTCGTTTGGATGGAATTGCATAGTTTTTATAGTTTAAACGATGGTTGGAAGTTACCCAATATCCGTTCATTAACCAAAGCAATATGGGTTGCATTACACCTGTTTTAGAAATGATTTGTAATAAGGGAAAAGCAATTATTCCATACTAACCTCTTTGGCTAGCCCCATAGCATTAAAGCGAATAGCTAATCGTTTGGTAGATAATCGAGTAGAGTCGCAAACTGTGCCTGGCTCAATCTGGTAATAATAAAATTTTTGGTTTCGTTTATAGAGTTCGTTTTGGTCGGGCTTGCCCAATACATCAACTACTTGTCGTTCAGAAAGTGCCAGTAATTTATCAGCTTGTAATCGAAGCTCCTGCTCCATGGTAAGGCGTACACCAGAACATCCATCTTTGTCTTGTCGCCAGGTGTTCAAATCCATACCTTCAAAATGCGGTAATGCTTTACCACAACTTCCACCTAGAATTACCAAGAGTATAAATACTAATTTAAACCACCCGAATCGTACCATTACGTTTTTGAATTTGATAAAACCAAGTTACGGATATCACCCAATAGAGGATAGCCAGTAAAATATGCCATGAAGGTAAAGAATATAAAAGGGCTGCTACTACCCAGAGTCCAGGATACAAAATGATGCGGATCCACTCGGCATAGATTGCCCAAACGCGTTGCTCAAAAAGTACTCCGGCATTAATGACTACCCAGGAAATGAGTGTCGTAAAAAGTATTTTTTCGCTTAGTGTAAACTCATTGGCATTAAATAAAAACAATGCAGTGCCTACCAAACAAAGTAAGTATTGAAATAAAACATAGCTGTTGAGGAGCCACGGAGTAGGGGTACGGTACTTTGAGTATACTGACTTATCTACTTCAGGTATGGCACGATAACCACCCAGATAATCAGGCATCCAGCCTGGTTTTTTAAAGAGATACTTAAGCTTGTCTTTCCAGTTTGGAATTTGTTTTAAATCACTGGCCATGGCTACATAGTGACTCACATTGGCAAATAGTGGATTCCAACTTTGAAGTGGTTTAGTGATACCGTAGGTAGGTTTTTCTTCTTCGGCCTGAAAGGTGCCGAACATCTTATCCCAAATGATTAAAGAGCCCGCGTGGTTTTTATCGATATACTTCGGATCTCTTCCATGATGTACCCGATGGTGCGATGGGGTATTAAATACGTATTCAAACCAGCCCATTTTACCAATCACTTCCGTGTGAATCCAAAACTGGTAAAGGGTATTTAAAGCAGCGATTAAAGCAAAATCGAACGTTTTAAATCCAAGAAGCGCAATAGGTAAGTTGAACGCGAATGTCCAAACTACTTGCAATGAGCTTTGGCGTAACGCCACCGATAAATTGTACTCTTCGCTTTGGTGATGCACTACATGGCCGCCCCAAAACAAATTAACTTCATGACTCATGCGATGAGCCCAGTAATAGGCCAAATCCACCAACAGAAAAAGCAGCAACCAATACCACCAAACACGATTGTCTAGTGTAAAGAATGCAGCATACTCAAACAATACCTGATAGATACCAATAGCAAAAATGCGAAGGAATAAACCCGAAAGCTGGGAGGTAATGCCACAGCTTAAGTTGGCAATGGCATCTGGAAGGTTATAAATATCCTTTTTTGTAAAACGCGCCACCAGCAACTCTACCCCGATAAGGATAAAAAATATGGGGATTGATAAAACAATCGGATTTAAGTTCAAGTTGAATTATCGTTTATTTGCAGCCAAATTTACAAACATGGGTTTAAAGATTATCAAGGCGTTGTGGTTTGTTTCGGTAGTGGCTTCGCTGCTTAACTTACTTTATGTTTTTGCCAGTATTCCAGAAGAAATTGTGGTTCAACAGGAGGGAGCCTCGCAATTTTTGGTGGGCAGAGACTCTTTTTTTTACATTATTATGGTGATGCTCGCCCTCATTAATGGTATGGTTTATATCTTTTCTAAAGCGTATGCCAAGCAAGAATCGCTACGAACTTGGTTCTATAGTGTCATTATCTCTATCAATATCTTTTTTATTATTTCCCTGAGCTTAATCTCGCTGTATAACAGCACTGAGAAATACGACTACGCGCGTATCTCTATACCACTTTATGGTAGTTTAGGGTTAGTGGTTATAGCAGCTATTTCATGGCCTCTAATACTAGCTTTTAAAAGAATTTCAGCTAAGTCTGTTGTTTAATTAAGTAATACTTTTCACTTGATAATCAATAATTTATACTACACCAGTTAAGCTATTTTTGTAGTTAAAGTTTGTGTTGGTCTGCTTGTAGTGATTTCAAAAATCGTTTTATTCGTCCGGAATTGATTTTTTCAGGTTCAGTAAGCAAGCAAACAGCTTACAAACTACACAGGCAACAATTTTTTAAACTGGTTTTGAAATCAATTTTTTGAGCTTTTTCACGCATTAAAAATCCAACAACGCATATGGCGAAAGCAGAGAAATCGTTGGCTTCGATCGAGTATGACGAATCGAGTATTAAGTCACTTGACTGGCGCGAGCACATCCGGTTACGTCCCGGTATGTACATTGGCAAATTGGGCGATGGCTCATCGAAAGACGATGGCATTTACGTGCTCGTAAAAGAAGTAGTAGATAACTCCATTGATGAGCACATGATGGGGCATGGTAAAACCATCGATGTAAAAATTACCGATCAACGGGTTGTGGTGCGCGATTATGGCAGGGGTATTCCGCTGGGTAAAGTAGTGGATGTGGTTTCTAAAATTAACACAGGTGCCAAATACGATTCAGGTGCCTTTCAGAAATCGGTCGGTCTAAATGGTGTGGGTACCAAAGCTGTTAATGCGTTATCTAATTATTTTAAAGTGGAGGCTTTTCGTGAAGGGCAGGCTAAGCTGGCTGAATTCAAGAAAGGAATTTTAGTGAACGATCCGAAGGCTTCAAAAACTACAGAACGAAACGGAACACTCGTGGAGTTTGAGCCCGATAATTCCATGTTTAAGCACTATCATTTTATTCCCGAGTATCTGGATGATTTGATGTGGAATTACGCCTTCCTTAATGCCGGACTAACCATTAACTATAACGGCAAAAAATACTACTCCAAAGATGGCTTGTTGGATTTACTTCGCCAAAAAACCGATCCGGAAGAGTTACGCTATCCAATCATCCACTTTAAAGGAAACGATATTGAAGTAGCACTTACTCATGGCAATCAATACGGTGAAGAATACTACTCG
>CAYNKN010000232.1:0-5533 GCA_964397805.1 uncultured Chryseolinea sp.
TACTACGGTTATTAATATGCGTACCAAAGGAATGTCGTTCACACGCATGCCACTGACTATTTGGGCGTTCTTTTTTACCGCTATCATTGGATTACTTGCTTTCCCAGTTTTATTCTCGGCTGCACTTTTACTTATTTTCGATAGAAGTTTCGGAACGAGTTTCTACTTATCAGATATTTTTATTGCCGGAGAAGCTTTAGCGCATGATGGTGGTAGCCCGATTTTATTCCAGCATTTATTCTGGTTTTTAGGTCACCCAGAAGTATACATCGTATTGTTACCTGCGTTGGGTTTATCGTCTGAGATTATCGCAACGAACGCACGCAAACCTATTTTCGGGTACAAGGCGATGATTGGCTCCATGTTATTTATTGCCATACTTTCTTTCATTGTGTGGGCGCATCATATGTTTGTAACGGGTATGAATCCTTTCTTGGGTTCCATCTTTATGTTACTTACTTTAATTATTGCCGTACCATCAGCGGTGAAAATTTTCAATTATGTTGCCACATTATGGAAGGGTAATATTCGCTTTACACCTGCGATGTTATTTTCTATCGGTCTGGTTTCATTCTTTTTAACAGGTGGTATCACAGGTATCTTTTTAGGCAACGCGGCCATCGACATTCAATTACACGACACCTATTTTGTGGTAGCACACTTTCACTTAGTAATGGGTAGCGCATCATTCTTCGGTATGATGGCGGGTGTTTATCACTGGTTCCCTAAAATGTACGGGCGCATGATGGATAGTAAACTAGGGTATATACACTTCTGGCTTACGTTTGTGGGTGTATACTTAGTGTTCTTCCCGATGCACTATATTGGTATTGCTGGTTTCCCTAGAAGATATTACTCCTGGACAAACTTTGAAACATTTAGTGGTTTTACCGATCTAAATATGTTAGTGAGTATAGCCGCTATTTTAACACTGGCTGCTCAATTCATATTCTTATTTAACTTTTTCTATAGTATGTATCGCGGAAGATTAGCACCTGCTAATCCGTGGGAATCAAACACGTTGGAATGGACTACCCCGCGTGAACCGGGTCATGGAAACTGGGTAGGAGAAATTCCTTCAGTGTACCGCTGGCCCTACGATTACAGCAAGCCTGGAGCTAAAGAAGATTATATTCCTCAACATATTCCGTACTCAGAAACACCTGAATCTAATTTAGCTCATGAGAACGAGTTAATTAAATTGGAGACAGAAGATTTGAACAACGCGATTATCGTTGAAGGAGGAAAGCACTAGTACACGCGTTTAATGTGTGTTAAAAGTCCAAAGTTAGTTCGTGTAACCAGCTTTGGACTTTTTTATTTATTCATGACTTATATCCTCCTTATACACTAAGTAATTGCATGCAATCTTTTAGAAGACTTGCCCTATCAACGCTGCTTGCTGTGTACATCCTTATTTTGGTAGGTGGCATAGTACGTAGTACAGGTTCAGGTATGGGATGCCCCGATTGGCCAAAGTGTTTTGGTAGTTGGGTGCCGCCAACATCGGTCAACGAATTGCCGACTGATTACAAGGATATCTATGCGGAGTATCGAGCAAAGAAGAATGTTCGGTTTGCCAAGTATTTGAGCGCTTTAGGAATGAATGATACCGCCTCAAAAATTTTGAATGATCCTTCTGTACTTGAGGAGAGTGATTTTAATGTTTGGAAGACGTGGATTGAATATTTAAACCGCGTAATCGGTGTGGTAATCGGGTTATTAATTTTTGCGGTGTTTGTTTTTTCATGGAAACTTAGAAAGCAAGCACCAGCCATTACGTTGGTTGCTTTTCTTACCTTTTTACTTGTGGGGTTTCAAGGTTGGATAGGATCGTTTGTGGTATCTACCAACTTAACACCCTGGACGGTTACTGTACATATGTTAATCGCCATGGTTATTGTGGCCATGTTGGTTTGGCTTGTACATCGATCGCGTGTGAGTCATTCATTTACCATTTCTTCAACGAAAGGATTTTGGCTCGTGATGGCATGTATGATTGCCCTACTTGTTCAGATTGTTTTTGGCACACAAGTACGTGAGGCCATCGATCGTGTGGCGGCTTCTTTGCCACGCGATTTGTGGGTAGATAATTTAGGTGCAGCATTTATTCTTCATCGGTCATTTTCTTGGCTCGTACTGCTTTTGCATGTGCTGTTAGTTGTGATATTATATAAAACTGAAGGCTTAAAAACTTTCGTTCGCGGCCTAATCGTGTTAATTTTGGCCACTATTTTATCGGGTGTTGGAATGGCCTATTGGGCAGTTCCGGCTTTTCTACAACCAGTGCATTTGTTGCTGGCTACGGTAACTGTGGGAACGCAATTTATGCTTCTCTTGCAGTTAAACAGAAAGCAAATACCCGTGTTAGATAACTGATATGATTGCAGCACCCATCAATAGCTTGTCTGGTTTTTCATTTGCCATTGCAAAAGCGAGAGCATTTGGAGAATTGTTAAAATTCAGACTTTCTTTCTTGGTAGCTTTTTCGTGTGCTTTTGGTTTCGTGTTAGCTTCACCCTTAGTTAATTGGTTTACGCTTGGCATGCTTTTCCTTGGCGGCTTTTTGCTCTCAGGATCAGCAGTAATTGTTAACCAGATAATTGAAAAGGATTTAGATAAACTGATGACCCGCACCTTGAACCGACCCTTGCCAACGCTACGGGTATCGGTGCAAGAAGCCAGTTTTTTTGCGGCTTGTTGCTTGTTGGCGGGAGTTAGTATTTTACTACTGTACACGAATGTGTTAACTACGGTATTATCGGTGGTGTCAATGGGGCTCTATAGTTTTGTCTACACCCCGTTAAAAAGAGTTGGTCCGATAGCCGTTTTTGTAGGTGCTATTCCTGGAGCACTTCCTCCACTTTTGGGCTGGGTTGCTGCTACGGGTGCAATTTCTCACGAAGCACTAATCATTTTTGGTATTCAATTTATTTGGCAATTTCCACATTTCTGGGCCATTGCTTGGGTAGCCGATGATGACTATAAAAAGGCAGGCTTTAAATTATTGCCTTCCGGAGGCGAACGTGATTTGAATACGGCTATTCAAATTATGATTTATACGATGTTTCTGATACCACTTGGATTATTGCCAGCAACCTTTGGTATTACTGGAATTAACTCAGCGATTATAGCTACCGTGTGCGGAGTGCTTTTTTTCGCACAGACTTTCTCGCTGATGAAATCCGGAGACCGTAAGTCGGCATTAAAAATTATGTTTGGGTCATTTTTGTATTTACCGATTGTTCAGATTGCTTATTTGTTAGATAAAACGTGATAGAAGGGAAGAAAACAAAAAAATTATGGCAACCGAAATTCGAATTGTAGAGGAGGCTCAGGAGCCCAGAGCCATGCATCCCAAAAAATTTGCGATGTGGTTATTCATCGTAAGTGTTATTATGGTTTTTGCTGGTCTTACCAGTGCTTACTTAGTAAGGCAAGCCGATGGTAATTGGCTCATGTTTGATTTACCATCTTCTTTTTTTATTACAACAGGTATCATCTTGTTGAGCAGTGTTACTATGCATTGGGCCTACATATCTGCTAAACGCGATAATTTGGAAGCAACCAAAATGGCTGTGAGTATTACTACTATTTTGGGTATTGCTTTTTTGGTGGGGCAAGTTTTGGCTTGGGGAGATTTAGTAGAACGCAATGTATACTTTGTAGGAAATCCATCTGGTTCGTTTGTGTATGTTATTTCTGGATTGCATGGATTGCACATTGTGGGAGGCGTAGTTTTTCTATTGATCCTTTTGCGTTCGGTTTTTTCCTTTAAGGTTCATGCTAAAAATTTAACACAAATACAGATATGTGCCACTTACTGGCACTTTTTGGATGCGCTATGGCTATATTTATTCTTCTTTTTGTTGTTGAATAGGTAGGAGAAATAGTAGATTTGAAGCCTGTGCAGGTAGGCACGTAAACAATACTTTATAACACATACTTAAAACTATGGCAAGTACTTCAGCAGCAGCGGCTCCAGGCAGGAGCGTTTGGGATGGTGGTGTTTCACCCATGGGTGCCAGTTATGGTAAACTCATGATGTGGTTCTTTCTTCTCTCCGATGCATTTACTTTCTCGGCACTGCTTATTACGTATGGACTAGTGCGTAGCTCGCACAACGCGTACGATGGTGCTGTTGAAAATTTTATATTCTCTCAAACCCACTGGCCAATACCTGAAAAGGTATTTGAAGCAGTTCCCTTCTTTCACGGATGGGAAGCACCGTTGGTGTTTGTAGGGTTAATGACATTCATTTTAATTATGAGTTCCGTTACCATGGTACTAGCCGTGGAAGCTGGACACCGAATGGACAAGGCTGCTGTTGAAAAGTGGATGCTATGGACAATAGTAGGCGGCTTTACCTTTTTGGGTTGCCAAGCTTGGGAATGGACACACTTTATTCACGGGACTAACGAAGCGAAGGCATATGTAGATGGAGCTATTGGTGCCGGGTTAAGCTGGAACCAATACGGCCCTCCAGATTTTGCCGCTTTCTTTTTCTTCATCACAGGTTTTCATGGGTTTCACGTATTAAGTGGTGTGTTGTTTAATTTCTTGATTTACTACAATACGGTTACTGGTGTTTACGAACGTAGAGGTCATTATGAAATGGTGGAAAAAGTAGGGCTATATTGGCACTTTGTAGATTTGGTATGGGTATTCGTATTTACCTTCTTCTACCTTGTTTAAATAATTGCTTACCATACACAACCGAATATATTATGGATCATTCTCAAGAAAACCCGCAGGTAGTAGTACTTCCACCTGATAAAGCAAAAATTAGAAAAATTTGGATGGTAGCCCTGATTTTGGGAGGTATTACTGCTTTCGAATTTTTAATTGCTTTCACCATGGGTCATGGTATTCCAAAGACTACCATTTTCGTATTACTTACCATTGTTAAAGCGGCATACATTGTTTTAGAATTTATGCACTTAAAATATGAGGCTAAGGTATTGTTCTGGTCTATTTTAATACCGATGCTTTTTGTCGTGTGGATGCTCGTTGCATTTGTGTACGAAGGCATGTCGATGTGATGGAATAAAAGCTAAGAATTTTAGAGAGGCTTGGGTTTACTTAAGCCTTTTTTTTTGACTAGTCTATTTCATTTTAGCAGAAGAACTCATCAATAACTATGAAATTACCAGGTACTACATTCGCACATGCGACTCCACATTTTCTCAATAAAAATTAGACACAAATAACCGGATGAAAAAGCAGGTGTTTCTTTTCTTGGCCTTATTACTTCCGGTTGGCATTTTCATCTTCTTGAAAATTTTTGGTAAGAATGAATTCGCTGTGGAGCCATTGTATGTTACCAATTTTCCGGCTGTTCCTACTGAATGCCCTACTGAAATTACCTTACCCTATACGGTTGCAGATAGTTTGGTAAAGCAGTGGCATGAAGCATCGGATAGTTTAACGTTATTGATGTTTACTAAAGATGATGGGGAAGCCGCCAACCAGATGAAGCGTGTTGCGCAAACGTATGGTAAAAACGGTGTCGGGATTTTCGCGGTAGAGGAAC
>CAYNKN010000233.1:0-5502 GCA_964397805.1 uncultured Chryseolinea sp.
ATGGAGAAGGGGAAAGCAGGTAAAAAAGTTAGCACCAGCGAGTTACTGGATTGGTTTGCAGTGTTGCGGCAATTCCCTAATGATGAGGTGTTAAAGCAGATGGAGGGAGAAATACCTTTTCCCGAAGTGTTGTTGAAGAAGTGGGAAGACCATTTGCGGTATTTACAACAGCCGTAAAATCAATTTCACTACTCAAAGCTCAAACCTTTAAAACAGGTTGAAATATTTACTTAGTCATCTAAAGATGACTTTAGCTATTAGCCAGGAAATTCATTTTCTGGCGGGTATGAAAGAAAACGAAACTAACTTAATATGAACCTAGACCAGCTACCGCTACTAGATATCTTTAACAGCCTCCGTCAACGTCATGGTTTACCATTGGGGGTTGAAGAATATTTGGTGGTTGTGCGTAGTTTAAAAGCAGGTTTTGGAATTAGTAACCGTCAGGAATTAGAGCAGCTTTGCTGTATGTTATGGGCAAAATCCGAGGAGGAAAATCGCCTAATTCGACGGTTGTTTGGGGAGATGTGGAAACAAATCGCACCGCTTCCTGTAAATTCCGATTTCAGCACACAAGAAAATTTTCCAACGTCTTTAAATGAAACTCCTTCCAGCACTGACACCTCAAGTCTAATTTCCGACTTACCTACACCGGAAAATTACGAATCTTCGCCGATCGAAACACCAACAATCGAAGAACCTCCACTTGATGAGCCATTGCCCGATTTAGAGATACCTCCCAGCATTATCCCCGAACCAGTACAAGCAGTCCAAGCGGTGCGGAGTAGTCGCGGCGACAGAGAAACGAAACGCCCTCGTTATATGCTGTTAACAGAGTATTTCCCTGTCACCAAGCGGCAAATCAAGCAATGCTGGCGTTATTTGCGTCGTCCAGTGCGTCAAGGAATACCCACAGAATTAGATATGGAAGCGACAGTGGCAAAAATTGGGCGTGAGGGGATTTTACTGCAACCTGTTTTAATGCCACCCCGTACCAATCGCACCGATTTGGTGTTACTAATCGACCAAGAAGGCTCAATGGTGCCATTTCACGATTTATCACGGCAATTGGTGGAAACGGCAGAACGGGGAGGACGACTGAGAACAACCAATGTATTCTATTTTCATGATTACCCAGATGAATACTTGTACCGTCATCCGGCAATGCTTGATGCCAAGCCTATTTCGGAAATATTGGAAGACATTAGCGAACGAACTGCGGTATTAATTATTAGCGATGCGGGAGCAGCACGGGGGAATTTTGACCAGGAACGGGTTGATAATACAAAGGTATGGATTGAGGAGTTACAGAGGTCTGTACGCTATTTCGCTTGGCTCAACCCGATGCCGAGTGAATGTTGGCAGCAAACTACTGCTGGGGAAATTGCCCGTTTTGTCCCGATGTTTGAGATGAGTTCCCAGGGGATGAATGCAGCGATTAGTGTGTTGCGGGGTCGATATGTAGATCGACATAATAATTTACCGAAAAAATTCCAAGTGAATGAAAATGCGAGTGATGATGTTAATTTACCAGACAGTCAAACTTTGCTACAAAAATCCAAACAATCCACAGAACAGCCAAAATTAACTTTAAATACAGAACTAACGAATATTCTAGATTTATCGCATACCCTTGAAAATTTAGAGGAAATTTATGAACTGAGACTTCAGGGCTTACGACAGTCAACCAAGGCATCCGATCAAAATTGCCGCGATGTAGCAATGCGAATAACTACTGAGGTTTACCGCATTTGTACTGAAAGCACACGTATTCGAGCTTCTGGGGCTATGGAAACCTCGGCAATTACCTTAGCTCAACATCGACTGCAACAGTGCTTGCGATACTATCAGTTAGGTTCCAATCGGGGTCGAGTCGAACTCCACAGTACCTTAAGTGCGATAATTTATCGTTATATTAATCCTCCACAAGGGCAATTAAGCTACCAAGGGCGACTGACTGTCATTGAAGATTTTCTGCAATCTTTTTATTTGGAAGCCCTTCATGCTTTTCGGCGAGAAAATCAATTAGAATCTACCTACTGCCCACGTACACTGCTTGAATTAGCAGAATACATGGCGTTTACCGAACGTTATGCCAAGCGTCGCATTCCCTTGCCTGGTAGACAACAACAGCTAATTATCCTGCGAGCGCAAACTTTCTCCCAGCAAGAACTTCCAGAGACCTGGGTTAATATCGAACAAATTGCTGAAGTTAGCACCAGGCAAGCTGATGGGGTTTCGGAAAACCTTGTAGTTCCACAGATGCAAAGTATGGTCGCAATATTAACTCAATCGGAACGTGAACCACAAGAGGATACGCTGCGTTCCGTTGTGATCACTGAATTAATAAATTACCTAGAAGAGCGGCAACAAACCGACTGTGCTGATTACTTTGCTCTGCGCTTACAGGATTTGTCGGCTCAAGAAATCGAGTCGGTTTTAGGTTTAACTCCTAGGCAACGCGAATACTTGCAACAGCGTTTCAAATATCATTTGATTCGGTTTGCCTTGCTACATCGCTGGGAGTTAGTTCACGAGTGGCTCGAAGCGGATTTAAACACAAACTTGGGCTTAACTCCCCAACAATGGGAAACATTTATTGAGCAAATGGATGAAAGACAACGGTCTTTACTTGAACTCAAGCAACAAGGAGAATCTGATGAAAAAATTGCCAAATCTTTAGGGTTATCAATAGCACAACTTCAAAAATTATGGTTTAAAGTTATTGAACAAGCTTGGGAAATTCGTAACCAAGCTCTCTCATTTGGTCGGCAACTGGGTTAGGAGATGTATAAGATGGATATTTCCGATCATAATTTGTTTTTGTAGTCAAAAGAATTGGATGAGTCTTTATGCTATTAGAGTTAAGACAATTGAGAATTCAACCGGGACAGCAATTGTTGCTGGAGGATGTTAGTTGGCAGCAATTTGAAAATATTTTAGCAGAATTGGGAGAACATCGTGCCGCCAGAATTTCCTATAGTCATGGTTTTTTAGAAATTATGGTTCCCTTACCCGAACATGAAAAAGCCAAAGAAATTATTGGCGATTTGGTGAAAATTTTATTGGAAGCACGACAAATTGCTTTCGAGTCGTTGGGTTCAACCACTTTGAAAAGCGATCGCATGGTTCAAGGAGTCGAACCGGATGCCTGTTTTTATATCCAAAATCAAGCAGCAGTTATCGGTAAAAATCGCCTCGATATGGGTATAGATCCACCTCCAGATTTAGCCATAGAGATTGATTTAACTTCTCGCACTCAGTTAGATAATTATCAAATTTTGGGAGTCCCAGAACTATGGCGATATGGAAAACAAGGGTTAAAAATTAATATTTTAGAAAATGGGAAATATGTAGAGTCAAATTTTAGTCCTAATTTTCCAGGTATCCCGATAATTGAGTTAATAAATCAATACGTCCAGCAGAGTCAAGTTTCTGGTAGAACCCAAGCAATTCAAGCTTTTAGAAATTGGCTGCGGGATAATATTTAATTAATTTGGGATGTAATTTCAGATGGGAGTAAATTGAGGTGATTTGATGCCTACCACAAACAAAGAGCGGGAAATACGAATCGCCCAAAAAAGGGTGGAAGGGTTTGCCCAGGAGTTTGGGGAAGCACACCACAACTTGGCTCGTCACGCGGCGTTTCCTTTGGTGCTGACACCCGATTTACTTTACCAAATTTGGGCAAATTTTGTCCCTGAAGCCCCTTGGACATCTGTTGCTCATGTGTTACTGTCGCGGTTGTGTCGGCAAGTGGGTTATGAGATGTATGAAATGGATATTGCCGATCGAAATTTGTTGTTGCGGGAATTGAAGGGGGAATTTGGGCAAGAAAAATTTGATGAACTGGGGGAGTTTTTGCTCGATTATGTAACCCAGCGATTAACTGATGATGACGCAGATACGCGGGATTTACGGGAAGCGCAGGAGTGGACGGCGTTGGCATATACAAAACCGGATGAGGCAGCGCATGAGTTGGCGCAGAGGTTAAGTGAGAGAGTGCAGCAGGAGGATATGGGGGAGATATTGCGTCTTGCTTCGCTGGTAGAAACGCTTGCAGAACCATTATTAGAAGCAGGATTTGAACCTTTTCTTGTTTATATCAATGGGATAAAAAGTTTTGCCTATGGGGGTTTAGAGCAAGCAGTAAGCCACTACAATCATTTATGCGAACGAGCATCTAATACAAATATTGCTGGAGTTCGTTTAGTTATTCCCGAATCTTGGGAACATCTGATTTTGATGAAAGAATTGTACGATTCTGAATTATTTAACATATTAAAACCTCTTCAGAAAGAAGCACTACATAAAATATATGACAAAGTTCCTAAAATTGATGAATTGTCATATGGCTGGTGCGTGATTCGCAAGTTAATTTTAGGAGAGAAAGTGAATAATATGTTTATTCCTGGCTACGAGATTGCTCCCGGAATTTTCACTGGATTGAAAGTCAACATTAATTTGGAGAAGGTGGACATTACGGGACCAGTTTACATTGGTGATATGACCACGATTGAAGATGGAGCGAAAATCATTGGTCCGGCAATTATTGGTTCCAATTGCTGGTTATGTAGTGGTGCTACTGTTGAGGTTTGCGTGATTTTTGAATGGTCACGTCTGAAACCAGGAGTAAGGTTGGTTAATAAGTTGGTGTTTGGACGCTACTGTATAGATAAAACTGGAGCAGCTATAGATGTCGAAGCTGCTAGTTTAGATTGGTTGATTAGCGATGCCCGTCAACCAGAAACTCAAACTCCAGTCGAAAGACAAGCGGTTGTAGAATTGTTAGGTACAAATGTTGATGAGCAAACAACATAATAAAATCATGATGAAATTATCATAGATGATGAATATCAAAAGTTGCTAAAATTCAACTAGATTTTATCACAGTCATCGTATGTGCAACCAATGGCTGATACTGAGAACTTGAAAAAGGGCGAAAATCATCTTGTGCATCAACGCTCATTTTACACAACAATCGAAATTGAAGCGGAGTAGAAGGATTATTAACCCGCTCAACCCGCACATCTAAGTTAAGTTTTAAGATAAAATTACTAACAAGTTACCAGGCAAGAGGTAGATAATGTCCACCGTTAAAGTTGAAGTACAATTATCATCGGAAGAACTGCTTAAGGCTGTTGAGCAACTAAACTTGTCTGAATTAGAACAATTTGTATCGCAAGTGATTGTTTTACAAGCACAACGCAAAGCTATTGGATTGCCAGAAGCAGAGGCAAAATTGTTATTAAATATTAATCAAAGTATTCCTGCAAATATTCAAGAAGAATACGAAAAACTGGCAGCAAAAAGAGATAATGAAATTCTCACAGATGATGAGCATCAGAAGTTATTACAACTAACTGAAGAAATAGAAGCGATACAAACGCAGCGTATAGAAAATTTAGCAGAATTAGCAAGGTTGCGTGGAGTGTCACTAACTACATTGATGGAAAATTTAGAGATTCAGGCAACAGAATAATGTCTGAAAATAGAGTAACA
>CAYNKN010000234.1:0-5500 GCA_964397805.1 uncultured Chryseolinea sp.
AAAAACGGTGAAGATGTTATTATTACACCTGCCGTAAAAGATGAAGACATTGCTGCTAAGTTTCCGAAAGGGCATACACGTATTAAGCCCTACTTGCGTACAACACCACAGCCTAATTTATAGTAGTACTGTAAATCACTTGAGGTGGATACGAGTTATTATGGATCGCTTTCGTAATGAAGCGATCCATTTTTATGCCCATGATTAATCCGGTAATACTTCTTACAAAACCAATCACGAGCTACTGGGTCTTTTAGTTGGAAAGTCAGGTTGCGGAAAATCTACTTTACTCTATATTCTTTCTACTTTAGATACGCAGTATGAAGGCGAACTCGAAATTGCCGGACAACGGATAACGGGTAGTCAACAACATACTTTAGCCAGATTTCGAAATGAGCATATTGGTTTTGTGTTTCAGTTTCATTACTTACTACCTGAGTTTACTGCTTTACAAAATGTAATGATACCCGCGTTGAAGCTTGGAAAGTATTCACAAAAGGTTATTGAGGAACAAGCCTACGAGAAATTAACGATGTTGGGTGTTAGCGATCAGGCATTAAAGGCAAGTAATAAGCTTTCGGGCGGACAGCAACAGCGGGTAGCTATTGCCAGAGCATTAATAAATAATCCAACAATTATTATGGGCGATGAACCCACAGGCAACTTAGATACGTATAACACCCATTTAGTGTTCGATATTTTTCAACAACTCACGCAAGACTATAAACAAACTATTATTGCTGTTACGCACGATGAAACGTTTGCTCAAAAATCAAATCGGATAGTGGAAATGAGCGATGGTGCAATCCTTAACATGTCGGGCGATTAGCTAGTGAGCGAAAAGTAAGTGTAAAGAATTAATAAAAGTTGTAAAATAAACCATAGGGGTAAACGTCTTTTCAGTTGTCAGGAAATTAAACAAAAAGAAGTTATGGAAAATAGAATCAACCTTTCTCCTTTAGCCAATCCTTACCTTCAGCAATTTTATGTTGCACAACATAATTTACGCCAGCTTATTCAAGAGGAGCGGTTGCGTAAGCGTATTGAGCGAAGTCAGCAAAAGTTAAACAGGTTTTCTTAATCATGGGCTGTCTGCCGATCAATTTTCTCAATCAGTTTATTGTTTTACCACGAGCATAGAATACTTTTATTGCAGTATGCTCGGTTACGCTTCCAAACAACATTTTGTAAAAACGTATGGTGTTATCTTATTGATGGCACTCTTGGCGGCAGCGGTACGTTATTTTCAATGGCCGCAATTTTCTCTTCAATTTCATTTAGCTTTTTTCTGTGAGGGTATTGTTTTGGTGCCGTTTATATGGGAAAGCATTCGAGCGATTAATCGTAAACTAAATGCAGTATTCCCTTTCGAGCGAAGTATAGCCATACGAATTGCTATTCAACTTTTTCTGGGGGCAGCAGTAGGTATACTGGCTCGATTTATTATTTATGTTGTAGCCGAACCTTATTTACCTTTTGCTTTAGATGAACTCTTTGTGGCCACCACTTGGTTTATTTTTATTTTCATTACGGTAGGTGTTAACTTGGGTTTGTTTACGCAATACTTTATTGAACGATGGAAAGAATCACTTTTACTGGCCGAGCGGTTAGCGAAAGAAAAAACTCAGGTGCAGTTTGATAATTTACGCAATCAACTCAATCCTCATTTTTTGTTTAACGCGCTCACCTCTTTAAACAGTCTGATTTTTGAGAATCAATCATTAGCATCTCAATTTTTGCTACATCTATCGAAGGTATACCGGTACCTGCTTCAAAATAAGGAGAAGAATTTTGTGGCACTTCAGACTGAAATTGATTTTATACAGAATTACATTTTTTTAATAGAAACGCGGTTTCATCAGGCAGTAGCCATTGAGTTGAATATCCCCACTACCATGCGCGAGTATGCTATTGTGCCGGTTACCTTGCAAATGCTTATAGAAAATGCGCTTAAACATAATATAGCCGATCGGGATAAACCATTGAAAATTGAAATCGTTACTGTAGGCGATTACCTTATGGTGAGTAACAACTTACAACTTCGTGATCAGGTTACCACCTCCAACAAACAAGGGTTGGAAAATCTGAAATCGCTTTATCGTTTTTTAACAGATAAACCTATCTTAGTTGAAAGTACCGATAATCGATTTTTCATTAAAATACCTTTACTCTAAAATTTTACACAGCCCCATGCAGTTCAGAACCGCCACCCACGATGATGTTGTGCCCTTACTATCGTTATTACGTGCTGTAGCCAGTGAAGAGAAAAATTTATTGGTGTTGCCGGCAGATGTTACAGAAGCGTATATCGAAAGCGTGTTAACAACATGTTTAGATACCGGACTCATGATCGTTGGTATTCATCCAGAATTGCCCAATGAGTTTATTGCGGTAGCGTATGCGTATACCGATGGAATTGTTCAAACAAAACATGTACTTAGAAATTTAATACTGGCCGTGCATCCCGGCTTTCGAAAACGGAAAATTGGGCGCACACTACTTACTCTTTTTTTGGATGAAATTTTTAGTGGTCGCACCGATATTGGTAAAGTAGAGGTATTGGTTCGCGAACAGAATATAAAGGCCATTGAATTATTTCAATTTTTGGGATTTAGTATTGAAGGACGGTTGGAGATGCATGTGCGAACTCCGGAACGAACCTACGAAGCGGCAATTCCTATGGGCCGGCAGAATCCTATGTATGAGTTTTGATTAGTTTATACATCGATAAATTCGTTGCACTATGCGCGTACTTATTTTAGAAGATGAGGTATTAGTAGCGAAAGATATTACTACGATGTTGTTGGCGCTTGAGCCAACAGCGGTGGTAGTAGGTACGATTAGCAGCGTAGAAGCTGCCCGAAATTGGTTAGCCACGCACCCGCTACCCGATTTAATTCTCTCCGATATTCATTTATCCGATGGAATAAGTCTCACCCTTTTTGAAAGCTTACCGGCATGTTGCCCCATCATTTTTACGACTGCTTTTGATACCTACGCCATTCGCGCGTTTAAAGTAAATAGTATCGACTATCTACTAAAACCGGTAGATCGGGCAGAGCTTGCGTTGGCTCTTGCAAAATATAAATCAGTAAGCGTTGAAAGTCATGTAGGCAGCCAGTTAAAAAACTTATTGGAAACCTGGGGACAAACCAAAAAATATAAAGAGCGGTTTTTGGCGCTTCATCGCCATGCACTAGTACCTGTGCTACAAGATGATATTGCTTTTTTTCATAAAGAAGAACTTATCTATGTTCACACGCTGGCCAACGAGCGATTAATTAGTGAACACCATACGTTAGATGAAATTGAAGAGCTATTAAACCCGGCTATTTTTTTTCGGGTTAACCGGCAATACATTATTCATGTGCAAACGGTTAGTCGGATAAAGACAACACATAAAGGATTAACGATTCAATTAAAAGCACCCTTTACTATCGAAATTGATATTAGTCGTGAAAAGGCAAATGCGTTTAAGCAATGGGTAGGATAAAATAGCTTATCCTACCCACGGTTATTAAACATCTACTGAATCGTAAACAATTACTTTGTCCCATAGATGGGAATATTCTTTAATAAATTTTTGATGTATTGGATGATCTTGGTAAATGTCCTGACCTGCTAAATCATCAAAGAAAATTAATTCTGAAACTGCATAACTGCTATCAATAACTTCCCGATCGGGTGTTTCTGCAGGTATACCCACATGTAGTTTACGCACGGTTTCAATTTTGGCAAGGCCTTTTACACCCTCAATTAGTTTGTTTCGGTCTGCTACCGAGCCCGGATTCTTCAACCAGAAGAATACATGGTGAGCAAGTTGTTTTTTTTCTTTTGTTTCCATAGTCGGCATACCGGTAGCGGCTGCGCTTACACCTAAGGCTGCGGCACTGGCTATAAAATTTCTTCGGGTTTGTTGTTCCATCGTATTATTATTTTAAATAAGTAGGTAATGGTGTGGTATCCGATAATAACGGATCGGGAATAGGTGCATCGCGTTGTGTGCGCAGCGGTACTACTCCTGCCCATATGGGTAGTGCATAATCTTCTTCATCATCTTTTGGTGGCCCAGTACGAATTTTGGCTGATGCCTCTGTTATGTCAAACGCCAAGACCATCGTTGCTTTCCATTCACCGGTTGTAGGTTTCCGAATATCATCCCAACGTCCGGGTTGAATTTTGTTCGTAAAAATTTCGAGTGCAGTATAAAGCTCCTGCTCATCAGTAACTTTTCGAGCTTCACTAAAAATAACAACCGAACGATAATTTACCGAGTGGTGAAATGCAGATCGTGCTAACACCAATGCATCCATGTGGGTAACGCTTATGCAAACAGGTGTTTTTTTCTCAGCCAATTCGCGCATGTACGAACTACCTACTGAACCATGTACGTAAAGCGTATTATCAATACGACAAAATCCGGTAGGTATTTGAGCGGGCAATCCTTCACGAACAAAAGCAAGCGTACAAAACAGGGCGTCATCTAAAATGGCATAAATGGATTCCTGATCGTAAACTCCACGCTTAGGCAAACGTGTTATTTTGGTTTTGTCGGTTATCGAGAATTCACTCATGTAGATTTGAAAAATTTTTAACTGGATAAGTGTACGATGATGCTACTAATTCTTTTCAATAATGTAATTCCATCCATACGGGTCTTCTTCTAATCCCAGTCGGATGTTATTAAGTTTTGTTTTTACCCGTTGTTGGAAACTATCGGCTTTTACTTCCGGCAAGGTATAATCGGTGCCCGCAATATGAATAGTAGCAATGGGTGATACAACGGCTGCGGTACCTGCCCCAAAGGCTTCGGTTAGTGTACCTTGTTCAAAAGCTTCTTTAATTTCAGCTACACTTACGCTGCGTTCTTCTACCTGCATACCCAATCCGGGGGCGAGTGTTAAAATCGAATCACGCGTAACACCGTCTAGCAATGCCGTAGAGAGTTTTGGTGTAATCAATTTTCCGTTAATCACGAACATCACATTCATTACACCGGCTTCATCAATGTATTTATGTTCTTTGGCGTCTGTCCACAATACTTGATCAAACCCTTGCTGACGTGCCAGTTGTGTTGGGTAAAATGCACCACCATAGTTGCCGGCACATTTGGCAAAGCCTGTACCACCTTCTGCGGCACGTACAAATTCAACCTCTACTTTTAGTCGTGTTGGTTTACTAAAGTAAGCAGCGGCTGGGCTGGTGAGCACAAAGTATTTAAAGTGATCAGCAATCTTAACGCCCAAGCGTGGTTCGAATGCAAACACCACAGGTCGCAGATATAAAGACGATCCTTCACTGGTCGGAATCCAATCTTGATCGGTTTCTACAATGGAGTGCAAACTTTGTATAAAATACTCCAAGGGTATTTCGGGCATGCACATCCGCGCAAGCGATTTATTTAAACGTTCACCGTGTTTCTGCGGACGAAAGATGCAGATATTACCATCTTTATTTTTGAAAGCCTTCATACCTTCGAAAACACTTTGCCCATAATGTA
>CAYNKN010000235.1:0-5493 GCA_964397805.1 uncultured Chryseolinea sp.
GGTCTCGTCCAAATTTTCTTGGAGTAATCAAAATAGTCAATCCGAACTGAAAACTTGCCAATCTGAACACGTTTGACCACTTAGACTTGGTTTTTGAACAAAAATTCGAATCGGGCATGCTATACTTACCGCGGTTCAAAGTTTTTTGTTCAAACTCCGTGGAAAAGTTTTCCATCCTTTTTTTTTGGGCGATGGGTCGCGATTAGTCGTTACAAATTTGGCTCCGGCTAAAATCATATCAACTGCACGTTGCACCATTTCCAGTGTAAAGTTTCTGCCTTCACCCAGTACAACACAATCCGGGTCGTTATCAACCAGCGTAATACCGTGTTCGTGTAAGCTGCTAATTAATCCGCCTTCGCCCAATACATACGCTGTTCCAGAAGGAGATTGACTGGCCAGAAATTTGGCTGTTGCCATAGCACTGGTGTAGATGTGTTTCTCCGTTACATCAATACCCAACTTTTTTAGTTTACGCACGGCTTCTAATCTCGTTCGCTGACTATTGTTTGTCATGAACATAAAGGGGATATCACTGCTTACGAGGTTAGTAATAAAGCGATCAGCCCCGGGAATCATGATATCACCACCGTAGACTACTCCATCCATATCGATTAATAAACCTTGCGCCATCGTATTCTGATTAAAGAGATCAACTAAAAAATTAAAACTTGAATCCGAAGGTAATTGTTTTCGCGAAAACGTGGAGGTGTTTTGTGATTAATAACGATTACTTCTTAAATTCTTTAAACAAGGTGTTACTATCCGTAGAGTGCAATCGAAAGAAGACATAAGAATACCTTTCTTCTTTGAATTCGAAATAATCTTGGCGCACTACTAATTAAAAAAGCTACTTGTTTGCATGAAGCGTTTGGTGCAGTACAATTTACTTTCGCCTTGTTAACGGATAGGTTACTTGTTTCCAGAAAGTGCGCGGAAAGTGCTCGTCACCATCGAACCCCAATTTTTCGTCACGACCACTTTTAGGCACATAGGCTGTTCCGAAAAGATAATCCCAAATACTTAGGCTGATACCATAATTAACGCCATAGGGAGTTGGTAATTTTTTGGCGTGATGCCAAATGTGCATAGCCGGATTATTCAGTACATATTTTAATGGGCCGTACGTAAAATTAAGGTTAGCATGATTTAAATGCCCGATGGCTACTGCGATAATGTGAACGATAAAAAAATCTTGCAATCCAAAACCAATCATGGCCAACGGAATGTATTGGATGGATTTGTAGATGATGGTTTCCATCCAATGGAAACGCAAGTGTGCAGCAAATCCCATTTCCTTTACCGAGTGATGTACTTTGTGAAATTCCCACATCCACGCTATTCGGTGTAACATGCGGTGAACATTCCAGTGAATAAAATCGGCCACCACAAACATCAACAATAGCTTTATTCCTAAGGGCCACGATTGAATTTCGATGGCAACGAAATTAGTTATACCAAACAATGCCAAAAAATCATTAAATAAATTGACAGCTACATTAGAGATAGCGTTGTAGCCAATAAGTGAGAATAGAAAAAAATTGAAGAACATGTAGAATCCATCTAACCAAAAGTCTTTGCGAAATGGACCTTGATCTTTACGCCAGGGAACCACTATCTCTAACAACCATACGGCTAGTGATAGTCCGACAAGCCACCAAAAATAATTATGCCAGCTTGGGTAGGCTATCTCGCTTACTACATAGTTCCAGTAGCCGGTGTATGAATCAACAATAATTTTCCAATACTTTTCCATGCTATGCAATCTGCCAGTTATTCAGGTGTTGGAATTTTGTAAACCTTGTTCCCTTTATTCAACCAGATACCCCAGGTTTTGTTATAGGCATGCACGGTATCGGTTTGGATTCCGCTCGTATTAACAAGAGGCTTTCCTTGATTAACCCACTCAAAGATACCTCCATATAGATTAGATACTTTGGTGAATCCAGCTTCTAGTAATTGTTCGCTTATTTTTTCACTTCGGTAGCCCACAGAACAATATACTATTATGAATTGATCTTTGTTGATGTGTTTTACCCGAGCCAGTGAAAAATCGGTGTAGCCAACGTAGATAGCGTTTGCTATTTTACTTACTTTATACTCGTCTGAACTGCGCGCATCTAAGTATAAAGCTGTCGGTAAGGTTGATGTTTCTTGAACAGATATTTCAGGAACTGAATGAGCTAATAAGGTTTTTAATGTTAATTGATAAGCACTACTTTCTACTTGGGAAAAAGTTGGCGTTGGGATTACTAGAAAAATGAAGAGCAGGTATTTCATTTTACGATTTCCTTATCAATTTTTTTCTGGGTTATCATAATTTTCTATCTTCTGCTTCTCTTCTAAATCAAGGGAAATTTTATGAACAACATTATCTAACTCATTAGCACTCTCTTTCATTCTTCTCCAGAGATCAACTTTGTCAATGTTATCAAACTCAAAAAGATTTATAATACCTAAGATACGTGCTAACGGCCCGCGTAATTCGTGAGCATTGTGATGAGCATACTTTTCAATAGTTTCATTTGTAATTTGTAATTGTTGAGATTTTATGCTGATTTCATTTTCCTGAATAGCAACTAGTCTCTCAATTTCTTTTTTCTGCTCTAGAAGTTTCTTATTCTTTCTAAGTACCACGAGATAAAAAATTAGTGTTAATGTAAATATAAGTGCAAAGAGTATAATTATGTTAGTTAGGTATTTCTTCTCTGCCATTTCCTCTTTTAAGATATTTTGATATAGAGTGTCTTTTAGTTCTAATAAATACTCAGCTTCTTTTTGCTTTTCTTCAAAATAAAACTTAGCCTTTAATTCTTCTAATTTGCCTTCAAAATCAAGTTGTCTTAGCGTATCTTCTTTTTGTAAGTAGAGTTCATAAAACTGAATGCTATTGTGTAAATTCCCCATGCTTTTGTTAATTCGTGCAAGTAACAGAAAAGCATCTAATTGAGAGGGAGTTTCCTGTTGCGCTAAGTATGGTTCAGACTCTTTTAATAATCTTAATGCTTCTTTGTTTTGATTCTTATTAAAGTAAATTTTTGCTAATTGAATATTAGCCATTGTAATTAGATGACTTGCTCGTAAGGGTTGCATAATTTCTTTTGATTTTTGATAATAAAAGAAAGCGCTATCTTCATTTTTTTGCAAATCGTAATTCTCTGCTATTGATGAGAGCACTACTCCAATACCCCATGTTTCATTTAATTGTTGTTTGATTTCTAAAGCTCTAATATAAAATAATCGAGCGGAATCAAAATCTAAAGTTGCACTGTAAACAAGGCCGACATTTAAATAATGTTTCGATAAAGCTTCTTCGTTTTTATGAATATAATTAAACTCCTTTTTATGAAAGAAAAGTGCCTTTTGTAGTTCATTCATTGATTTATATACCATGGCAATATTCCCATAAGTTGTACCTATATCAAGAGAATCAGATTTACTTTTATAAATTTCAAGTGCTTTTTTAAAATAATTTATAGCTTCGAAATAATTACCCTTTCTTTCATATGCTACTGCTATATTGTTATAAGATCCTGCAATTTTTATTTGATCCTTATTTCTTTCTCTTGTAACCAGTGCTTTATTCCAATAAAATAGAGAAGTATCATATTCGCCTCTGTTATAAAATGAAATTCCAATGATGTTAAGTGCATCGGAAATAAGAACAGAGTCAGGCAATCTATTACTTAAACTCAAAACGATCTCTGCTAAAATTTTTGAAGAATCAGGATTTTGTCTTAACAAAGATTTTGATTTTAAGAGTAATGAATCAACTTTTAGCCTTGTATGATTTTGTGAGGGAGTAGACGACTGACTGAAAATGGGTTCACTTAAGGCAAGACTTAAGACAAGAACAAAAAACCTATTCATTGGGCAAGATTAAATTGCTTTACTCTAAACTAAATAACTTAAAAAAATATTAGAAAGCAATTGTCCAACTGGTGTTTTGTTTGTTTAAGCAAATAACTCCAAAGTTTATAGTGCTAAGTCTATTGGTTTATAGCTTAAGCATCAGCTAGGATATTTTGACTAATCGTTAAGCAGATACCGAAGCTTAGTTCTATATGTGGACTAGTTTGTTTGTGCCACTGCAGATGTTAATAAGAAGGTTTAAAGGCATCCATACACTTGAAAGAAGTATAGTTAATCACGCACTTCTGCCCTACCATCTGGATACTTAGCAAACCTACCTCTTTCTTTTGGATGTACGTGTTCAAAAGACGACCACGGCCAGCCACCAAATTGCGTTTGTTGATATTCCATAAACGCTTGTTGTATCTCCGCTTGTGTATTCATTACAAAAGGCCCGTGTTGTGCAACCGGCTCACCAATGGGTTTGCCTTGTAACAGCAATAGGTAACTATCGCTATTTCCATTTTGAATGGTTACTTCCTGATCGGCATGTAACTCGATCGCTTGATGTTTTGTGAATTGTTGCTCGGCTATCTGCACTTCATCACCTTGATAAAAATAAAGCGATCGGTTAACCGTGTTCGAAGCAACAGGTAAATTCCATGTAGCTTGTGGTTCCATTTTTATCGTCCAGATGGCGACTTCATGTTCTTTATTAGATGCCCACGAGTTAGGGGCAGGAGCAGGTGCTTGTGTCGTTTCAATTTTTCCGGCCACTACGCGTATGCTTGTTACTTTTCCATTAGCACTTTCATGTTGATAAGTAGGAACGTTGTCGTTCCACAACATAGCAAAGTGTGGCGCTACCAGTTTGTTTGCTTTGGGTAGGTTCAGCCAGATTTGAAAGAGCTCTAATGGATTTTCTGCATCAGACTTTAGCAAAGGAAACATCTCACAATGCATCACGCCTTTTCCGGCTGTCATCCATTGTACATCTCCATTCCCAAAACGTCCGGCAGCACCTAGTGAGTCGGAGTGATCAACCAGTCCTTTCGTAACGATGGTTACGGTTTCGAAACCTCTGTGGGGATGAGCTGGGAAACCCGGTACTTTTTCACCGTGGTACATTCGCCAAGGTTGATGAGGATCGAAATCCTGACCAATATCTTTTCCCGCTAACGAAGCCGCTGGCCCCATTACTTCGTTTCCTTTTGGGTAGAAATCTTGGTGATGAACACAAAACAAAAAGGGATCTTGTGTTTGCCACGGAAAGCCAAGTGGTTTGGTGCTTTTAATTGGATTACTCATGGTGTAAAAAATATTGTTCATTTGTAACCGAAATTAAGGACAAAAAGTTTACACTTTAACGGCTATTCAGGTTGAAGAACAATTCATTTTAAAGACTTCTGCTAAAACTTATCTTGGTACTAAATTGTCTTAGCCACTTAACTTAAAAGACCAGAACAAATTGTGCAACTAGTTTGTAATAAATTACTTTCAAAAGTATGAACATCTCCCGAAAAAGTTTTTTAACACGTGCTGCAACATTATTATCCGTTCCCTATATAGGTACTGTATCTGCGAATCCTGAAATCAATTCAATAAAGAATTCAACTACTGACTTACCTACTTGGTCATTTC
>CAYNKN010000236.1:0-5478 GCA_964397805.1 uncultured Chryseolinea sp.
GAGGCCGGGTGTGGCAGGGGCGATACGAAACCAGTAAACGCCTACAACAAATTGGTGTGATTAGCGGAGCCGACATGACTACCGAAGCAGCTATCGCCAAACTTATGCTGTTGGTGGGGGAGTATGGTGTTAACCGCGCCAAAGAATTGTTAGGGTTATCGTTAGCGGGTGAATTATCGTAACAGCTTGCATACCGAAAGAAATATTGATTTCTTTGTGCCCCTTTAAAAATAATCTGGAGAGGTGTCCGAGTGGTTGAAGGAGCACGCCTGGAAAGTGTGTATGCTCGAAAGGGTATCGCGGGTTCGAATCCCGCCCTCTCCGCCAATTACAATACCGATACTTACAAAACCTGCAAATTCGTATGATTTGCAGGTTTTTTTGTTTTAGGACTAGTCAAAACTTCCATTAAAACTCATCCTTTTGGTGTGTAAAGAGGTGAGTAGTCCTTTAACAAAATAAGTACTCACCAGCCGGATTCCTTTAATTTCTGCTAGGCTTTAGTACATTGAAAGGTGGGTAATGCAAAAAACGTTAGTCAGTATAGAATAACTACAAACTGTTAACTTGTGATTATGAAAACAGGGATATATAACATAGACTTGGGATTTGAGCAGATTTTAGATTTGGTAAGACAATTACCCAAAAAGGAGAAAATACGGCTCTCAAAAGAACTTGAGAAAGAGATTATTGATATTAAACTAACGGCATTACTCAAGGCCTTCAAAACCAACAATTTGAATCAAGAAGTAATAGATAAAGAAGTTGAAATTGTAAGATCTGAGCTGTATGCCAAGGCAAAAGCCAAATAAGGTAATTATTGACACCAATCTTTGGATTAGCTTTTTAATTGGCACGGAATTACAAAATCTTAAAGATCTAATCGTATCAGGGATAATACATCTCAAAAAAACTAACCAGTGGAAGACTGAGATAACCGTTAAAAATTTAGAGAGAAGATTAAGTAACTGCTCGATCGCCCGAAACAAAGTATGAAAACTGCTAAATATGGTTTGTGCTGTAATTACTTTTTAAACAATACATGGATTTGTGTATTCATAAACCAGCGATTTCGTAGACACCAACATTATGATCGTTTAAGGACGAAATATGCAATTCTTAAATCATGCTATAATTTAGTATTTAATAAATTAGTAAATTCGCAAAGCAGAAAAGGCCAAAGTTCTTTATCATACATTTGCCAAGACAAAACGTTAACAGCGCGGTTTAGCTGCGGCTGGGGCTACATTAGGAATGATGAATGGATAACCTCGATTAAGTTGAGGCAATGACATTCAGGAGCTTCTAAGAGTGAAGAGTCGGTCATCTGATTGATTTGTTTACAAAGGTAGCAAAGAATTACCCCGTGGTGGTAAGGCAAGTCTGAGTAGTTAAGTATGATAGTTATAGAAAGCCGCTACAACCTTTTCTGCTTTTTTATAGCTCCTAGTAATGAAGAGAGATAAGGGATGGTATAAGCCAAAAGGATATTTGCATCTCACTTCCAAGTTGCGAAAGACTGACGAAAATTCAGTATTAAAATATATCCAAAAAAAACTTAGTAATCATAATTTTTTTCCTCTTATTCACGAGACACTGAGTACGAGAAGATTTAAGAAACTTGAGGATGGCGTTCGTAGCCATTTTGATTACATCTACACAAAGTCTACAGCCAAGAAAAGAGATATCTTTTATGCAAATCATTTGGATGCACATATATACTCTTATTATGCCAACGAAGTCTTGGGTCCGAAATATGAGGCTCTTTTAAAAGCTGACAAAGAACTTGACAAAAGTGTTATTGCCTACAGACGAATTCCAATTTCAAGAGAGAGTGCAAGCAATAAATGCAATATTCATTTCGCGAAGGAAGTTTTTGATGAAATCAGGAAAAGAGGAAACTGTGTGGCGGTTTGCTACGATATTGAAAACTTCTTCCCTAGTTTGAATCATGACTACTTAAAAAAATGTTGGTGCGATTTATTGAAAGTGGATAGATTGGATGAGGTGAATTTTAAAATATTTAAATCAATTACTAATTTCTCCTTTATCGAGATTAATGATGTGATTACAGCCTGTTCAAATAGAGAAAAGGGTTTAATAAAAAAGTCCGATTTCATTTGTGCGAAACCAAGATTGAGATCCTATTTTATAGATTCAAAAGAATTTAGAAGTAAAATTGCTGTCAATAAATTAATTAAAGTAAATCCAAAGGATAAGGATGGAAAAAGAAGAGGAATTCCGCAAGGGACTCCAATTAGCGCTTTTCTCGCTAATCTTTATTTACTCCATTTTGACAAATGCATCGTTGAAAGCTGCGTGAAAAGTGTAAATAGTTTTTATAGGCGGTACTCAGATGATATCATTATAATTTTTGAAGACGAAACTCAATTTATAAAGTTTGATAATGATATCAGAGAAAAACTTTCAAGAGAGCCTTTTTTTCTTACAATTAATTCGGGAAAAACTATTATTTCTAAATTTGAAAAAATACAAGGAAAGATAATCTGTAGAACGAAGACAGAACAAACAAAAGAGTTTTCGAAAAATACTCCTTTAAAGTATTTGGGTTTTGATTTTAACGGTGAGACAACTTTGATTAAAGGTGCAAGCCTTTCAAATTATTATCGTGAACTAAAAAATAGCTTGCGAATTAAAGGGAACAGAGTAAAAGCAGCTAAAAGATTTAATTTAAAAAATCCTAGCTCTGTTCATAAAGATGTAAAACTATACTTGACCGATTTAATAAGACGCTTTACTCATTTAGGAAAATCTAAAACTAAGAGTAATTTCCTGACTTATGTTGATAGGTCAGGGAAAATAATGTATTCTGAGATTGATCAAAAAGAAAACCCAATTCGCAAACAAGTAAAAAGAAGTTGGTCAATTTTTAGCAAAACTGCTGATAAATATAGATAATTCGCGAAGGGAAAATTCAAAAAAGTGGAATACACAAAGCTAAGATTTTCTAAATTGTCTGTTTTTGTTATATAGGCAGTTTAGTCATCGGATAACAATTTTTCGAATTACACATTATTGAGCTTGACTATTTAACAATGAGAACTAAACTAATTTTTTTAGCGGCTATGAAATGAGCAATAACATTATTGACATTAAAGCTGAATCACTTCCGTGGCAAGCAAAATTAGTAGGAGTACTCTTAATCATCGGAGCACTTGCTGCGGTGGCAAGCTACTGGTGGCTTTCCATTATACTTGCATTGATTGGTCTAGCACTTCTTACTGCGCACTCCGGAACGGAAATAAATGTGTTAACTAAAACTTTTCGCGAGTATAATTCATGTTTGTTTATGCGAAGTGGCGTAATGGAAAAATACGATGGAATAGATCGGGTATTTATTAATAAGGCAAAAGTGTCTCAACAAATGCATACAGCGCATACAAATAGTTCGGCTACATTTCAGCATATTGTATTTAATGCATATTTAAAATTTGACGATGGTCGAAAAATTTTCTTAACCAGCCGAAAAGATAAAACGCAATTAATTAGTCTACTTAATCCAATAACCACAGGTTTATCGGTAAGCTTAATTGATAATACGGTATCAGGTTGATGCGATTAGGGATTACTGATTAGTCTGCTATTTTTTTGTTAATGCTAAAAATCATTTAACATTAAAAGATCGTGGAATTTTAAGGCTTTAAAACGGACTCCAATCATTACCTCATGCGATGTAAAATTAGGGCCAACGGAGTTACTAGTTGGGATTTCAAACACATACCCAAATCGAAAATTGTTTATTAGTATCTGGGCTAAAACTCCGTACGTGTTAAAATTCCTTGTAAGAATACCTACGTGATAATTTTCACGAATAATGAAGGTTGTATTTAAATCGACAGATGTTGGGGCACCGGGAATGTGCCGTACCAGAAATGATGGTTTAAACTTTACCCTGTCAGAAAGAAAAAATAAGTACGAACCCATCCCGTAAAAGTGTTGTGCATATAAATTGGATTGAAGTCCAACTTCTTGCCATTTAGATTTTAATATTCTGGGGACTGACAAGCTTATAAAAAAGTTATCACTCGAAAGGATAACACCTCCACCAACGTTAAATCTAAATTCATTGATCATGCCACTGTAAAACTGATCTGTGGGATCTTGTGGATTTAATTTGTCATTATCAATTTGATAATTAGCCACACCTGCCTGAAGACCAAATGATAGTGTTTTTAGTTTATCTAATTTTATTCGGTATGAGTAGGCACCAAATACTTCGTTGGTGGCATCAGCACCTAGTTGGTCGGATACAACCATTATGCCTGCACCCATTTTGTTGTTGAGCAGCGAGATATGGCTTGACAAATTAATAGTCTTTGGGCCACCTTCAAATCCGCTCCACTGCTGACGGTAGTTAACATTAGCCGTTAGGTTCTTTGTAAATCCGGCATAGGCCGGATTAAATAAAAATGGATTGTTAAGATACTGTGAATACAATGGATTTTGCTGTGCCTTAGAAGTCACAGATGTGCAGAGCAGAAATAAAATTGCGAGTATTATTTTTTTCATTGTCAATACTTTTAAATATGCGCGTTATCTTCTTAAGGAGAGAAAGCCTGTTTTTGGTTGACCCTCGGCAAATGATATTTTGTAGTAATAGGTACCCGATGGCAACTCTTTCTGAGTATTCGAAATGCCTTTAAACGCACGATCTGTGTTGTTGTAGTCTTGCGTTTCCCATACGATATCTCCCCATCGGTTAAAGATTGTTACACGATTTGTGCGTGTTCGCGGTAGTAGATCTATATGGCGTAAATAGAAAATTTCATTTTTATCATCGCCATTCGGAGAAATTGCATTGTAAATAATGATATCACCAATTACTTCAACTTCAAATTGTTGCTCTGAACAATTTCCGTTGGTATCACAGGCGCGAAGTCTGAATTGGTCTGTTCCACTGAATTGTATTCCTTGATAATTCAGAAAAAGAACACCATTGTTAATAATTGCCGTAGCTCCGCTAATGGGTTCATTAACCACTACCAGCGAGTTGATATCTAGCGCTGAACTGGTAGTAATGAGGGGTAGTAAATCCAAGCTTACCTCACCTTCAATAAAAGTTTGTAGTGGAACTGTTGCTATTACCGGTGGTGCTTTTGGTTTCGAAAGTAAAAGACATAAAGTGCCTTCTGAAAAATTAGCCGAAACAATATCAGGTTCGCCATCCTCATCCAAATCCCCAACTGTAACCCCAAAGGGGCTGGTACCAACCTCAAAAGATTGAGGGGAACCAAAACCGCCTAATCCATCACCTTTCATAACAAAAATCTGATTACCACTTGAGCCTACTATGGCATCAAGGTTTCCATCACCATCAATGTCAGCCAATTCTACATCAGGCTGATAGCCTGATCCAGAAGGATAGTCTGTCTTAGCACTGAAACTTCCTAAGCCGTTATTCAATAAAATACTCAGACTGCTTGCTTGTGCATTCACTGCAATCAGATCAAGGTGACC
>CAYNKN010000237.1:0-2759 GCA_964397805.1 uncultured Chryseolinea sp.
AGGATATCCAAACATTCTTCCAGTAATTGGTGTATAGTTTTCTTTTCGGTAGGATGAATAAAGTCGGGTGCAATTTCGGCTAGCGGAACCAATGTAAATCTGCGAAAGGGTATTTGCGGATGCGGTATAGTTAGTTGAGAATCTTGAATACAAACAGAATCGATAAATAGAATATCGATATCAATTATGCGTGCACCCCACTTTTTTTCTCGCTCTCTACCCATTTCTTTTTCGATCGATAAAATAGCATGCAAAGCGTGCTTCGGACTAAATGCGCAACGTAGTTTAATTACTTGATTGTAAAATACGGGTTGATTGGTGTTACCCCAGGCAGCGGTTTGGTAAATAGAAGATACTTCTTCAATCTGTCCGAACACATCAACCAAGGCAATTTTGGCTTGCTGTAAATTCTCTAGGCAATCACCCAGATTGGTACCTAACAAAAGAAAAATATGGCTGTTCATGTAATTATGCTGCTCGCAAACATACCTTTTTATTCGAATCAGTATTGTAGTACTTTTGAAACTTAAAGCTTCGTATATGAATTTCTTCAAGTCCTTATTGGCCGCGTTATTGGCTCTTTTTATCTTTTTTGGTATAGGTTTCTTTTTGATACTGGGTATTGTAGGAAGTCTCGCTTCCGAAAAAGAAGTTGTTGTAAAAGATAACTCTGTACTTCACCTCAAACTAAATGCACAAATCACAGAACTACAACAAGAGAATCCATTTGCAGGTCTTCCTGTTTTTGGTGGAGGCACGGCAACTGTAGGCTTGCTTCCATTAAAGCAAGCTATCGCGCATGCTCAAAATGATTCAAAGATTAAAGGTATCTACCTGGATGTGAGTTACCCGATGGCGGGATTTTCGTCTTTAGAAGAAATACGCCAATCGCTTATTGAGTTTCGCCAAAGTGGTAAGTGGATTGTTGCCTACAGCGATGTGATGTCAGAAGGTGCCTATTACCTTGCTACAGCGGCCGATAAAATTTATCTAAATCCGGAAGGTGATGTTGAGTTTAATGGGTTAGCGATTGAAGTAACATTCTTTAAACGCTTATTAGATAAACTTGAAATAAAACCACAGGTATTTAGAGTAGGTGAATTTAAAAGTGCTGTAGAGCCTTTTTTATTAGAGAAGATGAGTCCGGAGAGTAAGTTACAACTCAATGAATTGATATCGTCTATTTACAGTTACATGCTTTCGCGAATTTCAGAAGAGCGTGAGGTTTCTATCGAACGACTAACCGAACTAGCCGATAACATGATGGTAAGAAATGCAGCATTGGCAGTAGAGTATGGTTTAGTAGACTCGTTGTTATACACAGATGAATTCAATACCATACTTCAGCAAAAGGTAGGTGTTGACAAGTTTTCGGATGTTAACTTTATAACCTATGGTAAGTATCGTAAAACAGTGACTACATCTTCGAAATCAAAAAATGAAATTGCTGTTATAGTTGCCGAAGGAACCATTATGCCAGGCACTAATGAACAACAAGATCAGGTTATTGGTGCTGATACCTTTGTTGACGAGATTACTAAGGCTGGACAAAACGAAAAAATAAAAGCGATTATCATTCGTGTAAATTCACCGGGCGGAGAGTTTCGTTCTTCCGATAAAATGTGGCGTGCTATTGAGCTAGCCAAAAAGAAGAAGCCTGTTATTGCTTCTATGTCAGACTATGCCGCTTCGGGCGGATACTACCTATCCATGGGTTGCGATACCATTGTAGCACAACCCCATACCATTACCGGATCGATTGGAATTTTTGGAATGATGCCCGATATGAGTGGCTTCTTTGGAAATAAACTTGGTATCACTTTCGATGAAGTGAAAACCGGTCAGTTTGGTGAAATGTACACCGTGTCGCGACCACTAACGGAGGCTGAGAAAAACTTTTGGCAGAAAAATCTCAATCAACATTATGAAACCTTTACCGGAAAAGCTGCCGATGGTCGCCATGTTTCGAAAGATGAAATAAAGAAAGTTGCTTCCGGACGTGTATGGACTGGCGCACAGGCACAAGAGCGAAAGTTGGTTGATGTATTAGGTGGATTTAATGATGCCGTTAAAATAGCTGCCGCGAAAGCCAATATTGAAGACGACTACAAAGTGAGGTTCTACCCAAAGACAAAACCATTTATTGAGCAATTAATTAACCAGATGGAAGAAAATGCAAAAGCAGATGTGCTTCGCGCTGAACTCGGGGAGTTCTATCCGTACTATCAACAATTTCAAAAGATTAAAATGTATCAAGGCGCGCAGGCACGCTTACCATTCGAATTGCAATTGCACTAGTTTCTTGATAACTCTTTTCAACTTTATTACTGAATCATGACAACCATCCGCAACAACTGGACAAAAGAAGAAATAACAGAAATATATAATCGCCCCGTTCTCAATTTGATTTATGAAGCGGCATCCGTGCACCGTACTTACCACGATGCACAAGAAGTTCAAGTATGCACGTTACTTTCTGTTAAAACCGGAGGGTGCCCGGAAGATTGCTCGTATTGCCCGCAAGCCGCTCGATATCATACGGATGTTAAAGTGCATAAGCTCATGGAAGTAGGGGAGGTAATACAAAAGGCATCGGAAGCAAAAGAATCGGGAAGCACACGTTTTTGTATGGGTGCTGCATGGCGTGAAGTACGCGACAATCGCGACTTCGATCATGTCTTAGAGATGGTGAAAGGTGTAAGTGCTATGGGTATGGAGGTGTGTTGTACGCTAGGTATGCTTACACCCGAGCAAGCTCA
>CAYNKN010000237.1:2769-5475 GCA_964397805.1 uncultured Chryseolinea sp.
GAACATATACCGTAAGAGCTAAAGAAGAAGCCGAAGCTCAGAAATTAAAAGAAGCGGGTCTGTATGCCTATAATCATAATCTAGACACAAGCTCTGAATTTTATAATGATATCATCTCCACCCGCACTTATGATAATCGGCTAGAGACTTTAGAAAGCGTACGACAAGCTAAAATTTCGGTTTGCTCTGGTGGTATTATTGGTATGGGTGAACAAGAGACTGATCGTATAGGTATGTTGCATACTTTAGCCACTTTACCAGAGCATCCGGAATCTGTTCCGGTTAATGCATTAGTACCTGTAGAAGGAACACCATTAGAAAATCAACCTAAGGTATCGGTTTGGGAAATGGTTCGAATGATAGCCACTGCGAGGATTATCATGCCGAAGACAATGGTACGCCTTTCAGCTGGTCGGGTGAGAATGAATTTGGAGGAACAAGCACTTTGTTTTCTAGCCGGAGCAAACAGCATTTTTGCAGGTGATAAACTACTAACAACACCCAATCCGGAATACATTAAAGATCAAGAGATGTTCCAGCGATTAGCGCTTACACCTCGACCTGCTCACAAACAAAATTCGGTACAGCAACCTTTTTTTTGATGTAAGGTTTCACCATTTTTTACTCAAATAGTATATTAAAGTAACACTTTAAGTAGGTGTCTTACACACCCTGCTAACTTGCATTTTCGGTAAATCTTAGACTACCCCTACCATCTAACGACCTATGTCGGAATTAAACGTCATTTTTAACACCAAAATGACCCCCTGAAAACCGGGGTTGTGTTGATTTGTTGATAGTTATCATCAGGATGTTTTAATCGGTTTAAATCCATTATTTAATGACCTGAAGTGACCGATATTCGTAGTTGTGTAGAGATTTTTCAACAACACTAAGGATGTTCAGGAGCGTAAAAAAGCGCTATCCTGGATTACAGAATAGCGCTTGGATGTTAAGCTTTTGCTGATTATTCCTTGTCTTCAGACAAAAAGCCACCGATGGGCTCATGATCTACAGATTGACTTGGAGCAGCGTTCTCTACTTTTTGTGCAGAACGATTAGCCGATGCAAACGAAAAGGATAGCGTTACAATAGCAGCCGAGGCGATTAATATGATCAATTTGGTTTTCATAGTTTGGTTTTAATTTTTGAACTACTAAATCGAAGCAAGAACCTATTTGGGGTCTGAAGGATGTCCGCCACCATTATGCTCCGTAGCGGGAACAATTTCCTCTTCAGTGCATGAGCTCAGGCTTAGTGTTGAAAGAACTACAATTCCGAATATGTATAGTATTTTTTTCATTTGAATGGTCGTTTTAAATAATGAATAATAAGTTGGAATGTTTTAATAAAGCTTATTTGGGATCTGAAGGATGTCCACCTCCATTAAATTCTGAAGTAGGAACAATTTCTTCTTCAGAGCAAGCAGTAATGGTAATCGAAGAGATAATGAGAAAAGAAAGGATGTAAAATAATTTTTTCATAGTTATAGTGATTAGAGGTTTTATAGTTTGAAAGGCTTTATTATTTGGGATCCGAAACATGACCACCACCATTTAATTCTGTACTGGGAACTACTTCCTCTTCGGTACATGATGAAATGGTAGCACAAGCCAACAATGAGAATAGAAAGAGATAAATGATTTTTTTCATGTTTTATAGGGTTTAGATTTTAGTAATAAATTTTTCCAGCTAAATTGTTGACACAAAGTTGGCATGCTGTTTTTTCTTTTTTATCGAAATAAAATTTTGGACATCACCTGTGTACTGTAAATTTTTTAATGCCTCCAAACGTATTACCTTCATTGTATTCTGCTTAGCCACAGTCTCAACAAGTTATGCGCAAGAAAAGCATGTTATAGATTCACTTACTTCCGCTCTTGAATCATCGTCTAATAAACGTGACCGCATTACTGCTCTTATTGGACTCTCTCTAGAACATTTTGGTGGGAACAATGAACTCTCATTCGGATATGCTTCCGAAGCATTTCAACTTGCTGGACAAATTGGGGATAGCACGAATATGGTTAAGGCAGGTAGAATAAGAGGTCAAATGCATAGGAGGCTTGGGAGATTGGATGAATCAATTTTAACCTTAACGGAAGTTCTACCGATAGCTAAGCGTAACAAATTAATGGATGACTATAAAAAAATTTTAAATGGTCTGGCAATTGCGCATACACTTAAGGCTAATTATGATAAAGCCCTAGAATATAATTTTCAATCTTTAGTTGTAAGGGAGGAAGAAGGTATTAAGCCTGAAATTAGTATAACACTAATGAATATTGGTTTTGTATATTTTAAACTGAAGAATTATGAGTTGGCAATTAAATACTACTCAAGATCTCTTGATTTGAAGCGTGAAGCTAATGACAAGTATGACCTTAACCATTTATTGGTAAATATTGGACTTTGTTATAATCAAATTAGGGGCGATGCTTCAAAGTTTACAACTGCTCAGCAATATATTAACGAAGCACTGTCGAATTGTGCAGAAGATTGCACTAGTGATGTTAAAATGGGTGCTTTTTTTGGACTAGGCGTTTCATATTTTGGCTTGAAGAAATTTGATGAGTCAAAAGAGAGTTTTTCCAAATCTTTAATCCTTTCTCATGAGATAAATGATGTCCGTTTTCAAGCTGAAAATATGGTTTATCTTGCTCAGTTTGCTATTGCACAAGAGGATTTTATTAAGCTGAGAATACT
>CAYNKN010000238.1:0-5458 GCA_964397805.1 uncultured Chryseolinea sp.
GATCCATTGAAGTATTGGATGCTTCACTCGAAGAAATAATTAATACGCAAGCAACCATTGATATCCTTGCAGAAGGGTTTACATGGAGCGAAGGACCCGTTTGGATTGAAGAGCATAAAATGGTTCTCTTCTCGGATGTACCAAACAACACTGTTTATAAATGGACCGAAGAAAATGGAAAGGAAGTTTACCTTACTCCTTCCGGATATACAGGTGAGGGAGCATATTCCAAAGAACCAGGCTCAAATGGTTTATTACTTGATGCGCAAAGACGATTAGTTCTTTGCCAACATGGTGACCGAAGAATGGCTTACATGGATGCTCCGTTAGATGCACCTACTCCAACCTTTGTTACACTAGCCGATAATATGGATGGCAAAAAATTAAACAGTCCGAATGATGCAGCTTATAACAGCAAAGGAGATTTATTTTTTACTGATCCGCCATACGGTTTACCCAAACAAGCTGCTGATCCATCGCGCGAAATTCCGTACCAAGGTGTATTCAAAGTATCCAACGGAGTTACCACATTATTTGTTGATTCATTAACTCGCCCGAATGGCATAGCCTTTCTTCCCGGTGAGAAAACAATACTGGTAGCCAACTCAGATCCCAAAAAAGCTGCTTGGTATGCTTTCGATTTAAATGAACAAGATAGTATTATAAATGCGCGCATTTTTTATGATGCCACAGAAAACGCCAAGACCGAACGTGGTTTACCCGATGGTTTAAAAGTCGATAAGCAAGGAAATGTTTTTGCTACTGGCCCAGGTGGAGTTTGGATCTTTAATAGAAACGGTAAAGTACTTGGGAAAATTAAGATTACCGAACCCACGGCAAACTGTGCTTTTACTGATGATGAGAAAACACTTTTTATAACGGCCAATCAATACCTGTTAAGAGTTAAACTTAAAGATTAAAGATCGCTGATAGCTGTTGAGAGGAAATGCTCTGGATGAGCCATACAGAATTAAAAACAAAACGGATTTGAATCCGGCAGCTGGCCATTACATTATAAGTGCATGAAACTACTCATCGACATTATCGGGTGGATTGGCTCGATTGAAGTGCTACTAGCCTATGGGTTGAATAGCTATCAAAAAATAAAATCACATTCACCACTTTTTTTGTGGCTCAATTTAACAGGTGGTGTTTGTCTTATTGTTTATTCGATTTATTACACCGCTTATGCAAATACTTTTATAAACGTAGTGTGGGTTATTATTGCTATCCCTGCGATTATAAAAGGAATGAAGTTGAAACTATTTAATTAGCCTTTAATCGATAGTTTTAATGAACAGCCAACGATAGGGCTACACATAAAAAACTATTGAACGATTATGCTACCCAATCTCAATCACTACATCATCGGTTAGCGGATGTCCAACACAAGTCAATACATATCCTTCGGCACGCTCACTTTGTGAAAGTCCTTCTTCCTCATCTAACTTTACTTCACCCGATAGTGCCTTTCCACGACACGCTGTACACAACCCACTCTGACAAGAATATGGCAAATCAATTCCTTGATCTAGTGCTGTTTCCAAAATGGTTTTTGTAGGTGGAACCAATACCTTAAACTCTTGTCCATCATACCGAATTACTACCTCTCTATCTTTCGACTCAGTTCCAGCCACCACATCCTCCTTCTTCGGCTCCTTATCAATTGTACCTTGAACAAAACTTTCTTTGAAAATCTTATCCTGAGGTATTTGGCGTTCGGCCAGTAGTACTTCAACATTTTTCATCATACCCTCTGGGCCGCACATTAAGTAAGTAGTATTTTCCGTACCCCAATTTGGTATGCGTTCAAAAAGTTTAGCCAGCATATCGCGGTTCAACAACCCCGAGTATCCTTGCCAATTCATAGGCGCATTATCAAGAATATGAATAACATGCAATCGACCTTCGTCTTTTGTTTGCAACGTATCTAAGGCATCTTTAAAAATGATACTATCTAAATCGCGATTACAATAAATGAGCGAACAAATACTATCGGGTTCCTGATCTAACATACTTTTGATGATTGACATCATGGGCGTAATTCCAGAACCTCCGGCAAACATCACCACATGGCGTTTACCTGTTGGTGCGTATTCGGTAGTAAACTGACCCATCGGCTCCATTACTTTTACCTTGTCGCCAGCTTTTAAATTATCAGGTAACCAATTCGACATAAGTCCGTTATCGACACGCTTTACGGTAACCACCAAATCGGTATCAACAAAAGGTGATGAACAAAGTGAATAGGCTCTTCGCACTTCTTTGCCTTGCACAGGAATAATAAGCGTTAAAAATTGTCCTGATTTGTAGGTGATGTTTCCATCAGCCGGATGTTCAAAGACAATGGAAATGGCATCTTTCGTTTCTTTGATAATCTGCTTGACGTACAGATTATAATATTGTGGCCCGTTATGAGTTTCCTTTTTTTCTACTTTATCTGATTTCTTAAAAAAACTAAATGCCATAATTGGTTGGTTTCTGTAATAACTAAAACACTAAAACTGAAATCGGGTTATCGTTGATTAAAAACATCTGCCCAAAAAATCCAGCACCGTGTTCTGCAAAAATAGTGAGTATTGATGACAGAATACAGTTTAAAGGGCGCGGAAACAGTTAATGCGCCAGAAAAGAGATCAGCCTAACTTATATTTTGGTGTAAGGGTGTTGTAGCGTAATTTTGAGCCTTAACAAACCAAACTGTGCAACTAAATCCGCTTACCGCCATATCGCCTATCGATGGCCGCTATTTTGAAACTATTAAGCCACTGGCTCCCTATTTTTCTGAATTTGGGTTAATGCAATACCGGGTTCAGGTAGAGATCGAATACTTTATCGCTTTATCGGCAACCATTACCGAGTTGGAAGACTTTCCGGTTCACTTACTAAACGATATTCGGAAGATCTATAAAAATTTCAATGAGGGGCATGCGCTTGAAATCAAAGAAATAGAAAAAACTACCAATCACGATGTTAAAGCGGTAGAGTACTTTATAAAAAAAGAATTTGAAAAGCTTAAACTAGATGACTTTAGAGAATTTATTCACTTTGGATTAACCTCACAAGATATTAACAATACGGCTATACCACTACTACTCAAAAATTTTTTACAGCGTGAATACCTAACCTTAATTGACATCTTACTAAGTCGATTAAACGGACTTGCTAAAACATGGAAAGATATCCCCATGTTAGCCCACACCCACGGACAACCGGCCTCACCTACCCGATTAGGAAAAGAAATTATGGTGTTTGCTAAGCGGCTCGAAAAACAACTGAGCACATTAAAAGAAATACCACACGCTGCTAAATTTGGTGGCGCCACCGGTAACCTTAATGCACATTATGTAGCCTACCCAAGTATTGATTGGAATAACTTTGCAGAAGATTTTTGTCATCACTTAGGGTTAGAACGTAGTTACCCAACCACACAAATTGAACACTACGACAGTCTAGCTGCATTATTCGACAACCTGAAACGTATCAATACTATTTTGATCGATTTTAGTCGCGATATGTGGCAGTATATTTCCATGGAATACTTTAAGCAGAAAATTAAAGAAGGCGAAGTTGGTTCATCGGCTATGCCGCATAAAGTAAATCCGATTGATTTTGAAAATGCAGAAGGTAATTTGGGTTTTGCCAATGGAATTTTCGAATACCTTAGCGCCAAGTTGCCGATCTCACGTTTACAACGCGATCTTACCGACTCAACAGTGCTGCGCAACATCGGTGTACCTTTGGCACATACTTACATTGCCTTACAATCGCTTTTGAAAGGAATAAGCAAACTTGAACTAAATGAACCTGCTCTGCACAGAGATCTGGATAACAACTGGGCTGTAGTTGCCGAAGCCATTCAAACGATACTTCGCAAAGAAGGATATCCAAATCCGTATGAGGCGTTAAAATCGTTGACTCGTAAAAACGAAAAAATTACACAACAAAGTTTAGTCTACTTTATTGATGAACTAAACGTTACGGATGCGTTAAAAATTAGATTAAAAGAAATTACACCGTTTAACTATACAGGTGTCTAAGTAAATAAAAGATTTAAAATTTGGTTAAACTATTCCGGCTTATATAACAATTGCCGGGTAGCAAAATCGTATAGTGTTAAACGCCTTAAATCATAGTAGGCAATCCAAAACGATTTTAGTGCAGCCAGGTAGCTGCGCTTGGCATCATCTTTCTCTGTTAATGCGATATTCAAATTGGTAATGTCAATCTTACCAATCAGGTATCGATTCTGTGCTACATTATAGCGCTCTTGCGCTACTTCATCCGATTTTTTGGTGATCTCAATTTGTAGTCGAAGCATTTCGAACTGACGAACTTGTGTTAAAATCTCTTGCTCAAAATTTACTTCATCCTGCGCGATTACATAATTATTTAATTTTCTGTTGGCGATGGCACGCTGCATGTTCGATTTATTTCTACCCCAATCTAAAACAGGAACACTAAACGTTAAATTTACTTGTTGTTGCTGCTGCGGATCGATATATACATCATTGAATGTAAACCCATTGTTGTTCAATCCATAAGCAGCCGTTAAATTGGTTTGAAAGCGTTGGCCTCGGGCTTGTGCTACTTCTTGCTCGGCTTCCACTCTTCTTCGCTCAAAGCCAATAAAAGCAGCTCTGTTTTGTCGGGCATACTGAAGGGCTTCCTCCACAGTCGTATTAAACAGTGGAATTAACTCGGGTAACACCAATTCATAATCGGCACCTTCATTTAAACCAATGTATGAACGCAATTGCAGTCGTGCTGTTTCTAATTGTAGCTTAGCTTGGGCAACACTTTGTCGCGAACGAAGCAACTGTAACTCTACTTGCAATAATTTGTCTAGCGAGGTAGTACCAATGTTGTATCTACCTTGTTCTATTTTATAAATCGTATCGTTGTTTGCTAAGTTAAATTCGGCTATCTGTTGGTTAATTTGTTCCTGTAACACATTAAAGAATCGATCAACCGCCTCACGCGAAACAAATTCCATTTGCTCTACATACTCACGTTTCGATTCTTCGTACCGAAGTGGCTCCGTACGTTTCTGCCAACGCAATGGGTTAAATGCAAACACGGGCTGATCGAACCGTACATTAACCATCGTGCCTCGCCATTGCTCGAATGTATTCTCAAAATTTCTAAAATAGCCCAGACTAGAATTCGCGGAGATTGTACCCCCAGTTAATGCAATAGGTTGTTCTAATCCTAAAAACAAATCGTTATTTGTTTGCTCTACGGCTATGTACTGAAAGCTTCCATCTTGTTGTGGTACTTGATTTACCGCTCTGTCGTAGCGCGGCAAACTTCCACTTAATCGAAGTTGTGGGTTATAGTTTGATTTAAAAAATCGGTATTGCCAATAGCGTGTTTCGCGTGTAGTTTCTGCACGCTTAGAAGATGGCGATTGCATCTTAGCGCGATCAATAATTTCTTCAATGGTAAATCGTTGCTG
>CAYNKN010000239.1:0-5452 GCA_964397805.1 uncultured Chryseolinea sp.
GGATGCCAATAGTAATAATCTTGAACTGGGTCGCCCATGTGGTGAGCAAAATCTCTTACCCATGCTGCTGTGTCTGGATAGTATTTCTGACGAAACGTTTCTGCATCTACTGTTTCAAAACCTTCTATACTTCCGTCTTCAATTAAAAAGAAATTGGTGAACTGACGATATTCATTATTTGTAATCTCAGTATCATCCATAAAGAATGACCCAATCGTAACTTGCTTGTTAAAATTTATCTGCGTTGACGCAGGATCTTCATCAGCTTGCCCCATATGGAAGGTTCCTGCTGGAATGGGCATCATCCCAAAAGGTATGGTCATAACCCAGCCTTCTCGACCGGATACGCCAACGAGCTCGCCTTGGTCTCCGCCTCTTCCTCCTCCTAAACCTAGGAGGCCACAAGCACTGACAGCTGCACCTGCAACGATTAAAACTACTTTAGAAATGACTGAATTATTCATACTTATTCTCAGTTTGTCTTTTATGCTTATCCATTATGCTTCGAAAGATAACTTTCTTAAAGCGATTATTTAGAGAAACGATGTGCAAAATCCATAAAAACCTAAAAAAACCAAAATCAAATGTCGTCTAGTGTCTATACCGAGGGGTTCGAACGACTTTTTTACCGCTGCCCGGATTTACCGGAAGGTCATAACTAAGCATAAACTCCATCGAAAAGTTTTCTTTGGCTGCTCTGTCCTTCACAATAAAATCAATAGCTGTTCCCAGTTTTATAGACTTATCCTTCATTAAACTATATCCTAATAACATACTTAACGCTTCAGATTGTCTGAAAGCTAATCCGCCCCACATCGTGTCTTTAATATAGGCAATGGCACCTAGATCAATTTGTGTCTTGTTTAAATCGCTACGCACCGCTGTTGTAAATTGCACTTTTAAATCGAAACTAACTTCATAAAAGTAGCCTGCCGTTCCGTTAATGTGGTTCGCCAAAGCCCCCCGAACACTATCTCTTCCAAAATCAAATTGAGAACGCAGCAAATGGTTAAACCCAATACCTACATAATATTTTTCGGCTCTATAAAACATGCCCAACCCTAAGTCTGGTCTTACTTGGGATTCCTTTCCTTCAACAATCAACGGATCTCCTTCTTGAATATACCTGTAGTATGTACCATTAACAGATTGTGAATAAAAACCGGCTTTAATTCCAAAAGTTAACTTAGTTTCTTTGATACCTAAATGATAAGCATACATGGCTTGAGCCTCTAGATTATTTTGGGGGCCCAATCTGTCATTCATAACGTACGCTCCGAAACCACTTCTTAATTTATAGATTGGTGTATTAAAACTAACCATTTGAGTTACCGGGGCACCGCCATCACCAAAGCTTGATTCATAACCCAACCACTGACTTCTATGCATAGCGGTTATACGCGTTACACCATCTACACCCGCGAAGGCAGGTGTTAAATACAAATTGTTAAACATGTATTGGGTGAACAATGCATCCTGCTGAGCGAAAGCTCCTGCTCCAAAAAATAGCAGTAAGAGGGTATAAAAAGTCCTTTTCAGCATTAAGATTAAAAAATAGAATTTAAAGTAAACGCTTTTTTATGACACTATCAACAAATGTAATTAAAGTGTAATAAAAAACATTACTTTCTAATATTCAATGAATGAAGTAGTTATTTGATTTGGCGCCTCCAATTTTAGACGCCTACAAACTATGGCTAACCGCATAACTACTATACAGTGACTCTTTCTAAAAGTTACTTTAAACCGTTTGCCTTCTTAATATAGAGTTCTAATGCTCCAGTCATAGAGGGTGCGTTAGGAAGTGGAGCCTCAATATCAAGTATGTAGCCAGCATCGCGTACAGCCTTTGCCGTTGTGGGGCCAAAAGCTGCAATTCGGGTGTTGTTCTGCTTAAACTCTGGAAAATTAACATTCAAGGAATTGATACCTGAAGGACTAAAGAAAGCCAAAACATCATAGAACACTTCCTTTAAATCGGAAAGATCAGAAGCAACTGTGTGATAAATAATAGCCTCTGTAGCATGGTAGCCTCCTTCTCTCAAAAAATCTGGAATATCATTTTTTCGGATATCGGAGCACGGGAAAAGATACTTTTCGTTTTTATGCTTCTTTAAAATTTCCAGTAGATCTTGAGCTGTTTTGAGACCTGTAAAAATTTTGCGCTTACGGATAACGATATATTTCTGGAGATAATTAGATGTTTGCTCTGAAATACAAAAGTACTTCATGTCAGCAGGCATCTCTATTTTAAGCTCCTGACAAATATGAAAAAAATGATCTACAGCATTTCGGCTAGTGAAAATTATTGCCGTGTGATTTAGAATATCAATCTTCTGCTTTCGAAATTCTTTCACAGGAACTGGCTCTACCTGTATAAAAGGTCGAAAGTCAATTTTTAAATTAAACTTCTCAGCTAATTTTAAGTAAGGAGAATTAACATCAGCAGGAGACTCTTGGGTTACCAGGATGCTCTTCACTTTCCGCATCCTGTCAGTAGCAATTTCACTCATATCAACACGTAACAAGTTCAGGCTAATTGTATAGTACCTTTATTAAAATCAGAAAGGGTATAAATTCTGTGGCACAAATGTACAAAAATAAATGGAACATGGAGTGACCAACACGCCCACTCAATTTCAAAAAAATCAATAACATCCAACCAACAAGTATCCAAGCAATTAATCGTACCAGAAAAATATTGAATTGCACACTCTGGCCTCTGGAAATAAAATAGATTACCAACACCGTGGTTAGTCCACCAAAAATGAGTAGTAGTAGTCGTATCCAGTTAAAGAAGTGAAGACCTGCAACATCTTTTATCCCAAATAGTAACGAGAGGCCATACACTAACATAATTTTCAGAAAGAAAATAGCTAACAACAAACCACTTAGCCTAAACCAGCTCCACAAGGCATCAGCAAAAGAATTGGAATAAAATAAGGAAGCCAGTTGATAGTGCGTTGGAATAAAATGAAATACAAGAATTAGGAAGTAGCCTAACAACAAACTACAATAGGCGTAGAATAAAATATTAATACTACTCGTTATTCGAGAGTACACCTGACTGTCATCGCCTTCACGTCTAGAAAATATTTTCGTAACAGAAAAATAATCTGATGCCAACTTTGGATTGAGTTGTACCACCACAATAAACATGACCAGCAAAATGAGCAAGCCAACAATTACAAAATCTCGGAATGATGAAAAAGAGAGAGTTTCAATTACATCACGCAAAGGCTCTTCAGCTACCAAACTTTCTACCACTGTTTCTATATTCCGAAAGTGCCCACGTGGTTCGTAAATACCCACTAGCAAATTGGGAGTTTGGTAAAGGTTACGCAGGCTGTCAATCGGAAGACGTACAGCTAAAGTATTGGGTTTGGTAGCTAGCTTACCATTTATAAAAATAGTTGCTTGATTGCTACCAGATATCCGTAGCGTTGATCCAGCATATTTAGTAGTCTCTAACCAAAAATATATAGTATTAACCTTCTTTGTAGGGTCAAATTTCTGATACAGGTTTTGTTGATAAACTAACCAATCGGATCGAAAGTTTTTTACCTCCAACAGTTGCTGCGCATTAACAGCGAAAACAGATGCCAACAACACTAAACTGTAAACAAGTCGTTTCATAGAATCCGTCAAATATCAACATCTCTTGGCATATGCGAAAGACTAGACCGAAAGCTTATGGAATTTATACGCTTAATGCCTGTACGCTATGGCCATCAATATTCTCTCTGTACCTTTGATTTCTATTTAACAACCTCGTGGCTGGTATCTATCTACATATTCCCTTCTGTAAACAAGCGTGCCATTATTGCGACTTCCATTTTTCCACCAATCAGGAGAATACCGAGGCAATGGTTAATGCGATGGTACGCGAAGTAGCACTTCAGCAAGCCTATCTCGCTGGGGAAACTATTGGTACAATTTATTTTGGTGGAGGAACACCATCGCTGTTATCCACTACACATATCGAAAAACTTATACAAGCTGTTAAAGAATATTTCTCAATATCAGAAACCCCAGAGATTACACTAGAAGCTAATCCGGATGATTTAACTGAAAAAAAACTGGATGATTTATACCAACATGGTATCAATCGATTAAGTATCGGGATTCAATCATTCGACAATGCTGTTCTTAAATTTCTTCATCGCGCACATACGGCTACTGCGGCCACCGACTGTATGTCAATGGCCCGAGCTTCAGGATTCAAAAATATTAGCATCGATTTAATCTATGCAATTCCCGATCAACACGATGAGTTATGGAGAAAAAATATTAATCAAGCCATAAACCTTCACCCAGAACATGTATCTGCTTATGCATTAACTATCGAACCAAAAACTGTTTTTGGGAAATGGGCAGCCAACGGGAAACTATCATTAACAGATGATGATCGGGCAGCAGTCCAACTCGATATGCTCGTTGACCGCCTTGCAGATAATGGGTATGAACAGTACGAAGTATCTAATTTTTCGAAACCCGGGTTTCAATCGCAACACAATAGTAGTTATTGGAAACAAGAAAAATATGTAGGTATTGGCCCCAGTGCGCACTCTTATAATGGAACGAGTAGACAATTTAACATCAGTAACAATTATCAATACCTTAGAAGTCTGCAAGAAAATAAAGTGCCTTTTACACAAGAAATACTTACCCGTGCCGATAAAATTAATGACTACCTACTAACAACCTTGCGCACATCATGGGGAACAGACCTAAAAAAAATACATGTAGACTTTGATTATGACATGCTCAATAAGCATGCAAGCTATATTGAAAATTTACTAACGAATAAACTAGGCATTATTGAAAATGATACATTAGTACTTAATCGTAAAGGAAAACTATTGGCCGATAAAATTGCTTCCGATCTATTTGTTGACGTGCTATGATCATTACCTTAACACACCAGAAAAAAAAGTATTGTGCCGATCTTTCAAATCCGATTGATATCTCTATACCTATTCGAGCTGGTGATCAGAACCCTACCTGTTATGGAACCAACCCAGTGGCTATGGAACCCATTATTGCCGGTGACTTTGTAGGTAGCGTGGCCTTAGGAGGTGTTGTCAATCATCAACAATTAACCATATCACCTCATGGAAACGGTACACATACCGAATGTTATGGGCATCTCTCGGATGATGCCAACGCCACTATTCAAAACTGCCTAACTCAATTTCACTACCTGGCTCAGGTAGTTAGTATCACTCCTAAAAAAAACGAGGTAGGCGATGCGCACATTACTCGAGCAGCCATTGCAAACGCCACAACCGATAGGAACACACCTGCACTCATTATTAGATCACAACCTAACTCCATTGAAAAATTAAATAAAGATTATTCCGGCACCAACCCACCATACATTGAAACCACTGCATTGGATTATTTATGCGAAATGGGAATAGCACATTTACTTATTGATTTACCCAGTGTA
>CAYNKN010000240.1:0-5452 GCA_964397805.1 uncultured Chryseolinea sp.
GGAGTTCCTTGGCTTTTTTATCTACCTGATGGCGTTCCATTTTGTAGAGCTGCCCAACAAAATGTAGGTATTCTAACGGTGTGAGTGTATCATACAGGGCAGCATTTTCAGGAATATATCCGATACGCTTTTTTACTTCGAGTGTGTTTTTGCGGACATCGAATCCGAGCACTGTTGCTTCACCATCGAAGTCGGGAATGATACCCGTTAAAATTTTTATAGTCGTGCTTTTTCCGGCACCATTGGGGCCAATGTAACCAATGATTTCGCCTGCATAAATAGTGAGGTTGATATTGGTAAGCACCGGTGTTGCATAAACTTTAGAGAGATTTTGTGTTTCAATAACGGCAGTTGGCATGGGGAGAGTGGGTTAATGAATACAAGTATACAGAATAACTGTTTTCTAACGGAGGATGTTTTTAGACCGATGTGTTAAATGTGGCAGTAAGGGAAATTAGTTAAAAGTCAGTTTGGCCACTGCAACTGTCGTTTTGGCGCGAAACAGGAGTTGGTATAAGGCTTGACAAGCTTGCACCGAAATGGAGCGAAAGACTATGGAAAGAAAAAAATATTTGGAATTACTTACCACGGTTGATATACTAAATACCGTGCAGGGTGGGAGCATTGAACCACAAATTGATTTCACGCAGTACACGAATTATCGGGAAATGAAGATTCGAATTCCGGGAGTTTCAGTGGAAGCGATTGATGTAACTATTACGAATAATACAGTAACGGTAGCTTATTTTAGAACAATAGAGAGTCAGGGTAAATTAATGAAAGTACCTACTATTGTTTACAGTAAAACACAACCCTATTTTGTTAACGTATCTAAAATTAAAGCGCGCATAGCCGGTGAGTTTGTTGTTGTTCAGTTTCCTTTTAATCGATTGGCAAACGGATATAGTAAACGTCTAAAGATTAGCGAAGAGTAAAATGAACCAACGCTGTCGAACAAAAAGCCCACACCTGATTAGCAAGTGTGGGCTTTTTTATTTTTATGATGTGCGTTACGTTGTTAAAGTACTTCTCAATTAGTTACTGTGTGTAACTCATATACGAACATGGCTCCAGTTTTCACCGGTTTTAATTCGGTGAATTTGCATGTCAGATACTCTGTATTTTTTGGCTAGTGCTTTTAATGTTGGTTGCTTCTTAGAATTGAAGAGCGCTACTTTAATAAGTTTTACTTTATCGGCAGTAAGCTTGGGGCCTTCATCGGGATTCATACGCGATAGAACATTCGGATCTTTTAGGGCATGTTTTATTTGGTCGTCATGGCTAGCCCAGCGTAAATTTTTGGCTTTGTTATTTTCTTTTTTGTGATCGGCATGAATCACGAAAGTATGTTTGGGGTTAGTCTTTTTGCAAAAGTACTCAGCTACCAATCGATGGATGTAATAGTTTTGTCGTGTTTCTTCACGACCAATCGTAATGCTTGGATAGCCTTGTGTGAGACGCGGTTTTAAAATGTATCCTTCCTCTAACTTCGATTTGAAACTAACAATACGCCCTCTGTCGGATACGGCATAGCGCTTGGTGGTTGTTCCTTTTTTTAATTTTAATTCTTTCCAGGTTTCACCTGCCAGAAATTTTACGTGGGTTTCTTTTGTAGTCTTAGCCATAGGTTTAGGATTAAAAGGGTAGGGGTTCACATAGTATAGGTAGTAAGTTTCGAAAATGTTGTTGCAGTGTTTCTAGACCGCGCTCGCCTGATCGATTAATAATTTTTCTTCCATCAATTTCTGTAACCGGAGTAAGTTCGCCCATCGTACCTGTGGCAAAGACTTCATCGCCCTGATAAAATTCGGTTAACGAAAGATTGCGTTCTTCTACAGGTATGTTATGCGTGTGGCAGATGTCCATCACTAATCCCCTGGTTATACCATGCAAACAAGCATCTGCAAAGGGTGTAAATACTTTTCCATCCTTTAACATAAAAAGATTAGTATCGTTGAGTTCCGCTACAAACCCATTGGTATCTAACATTACTGCGGCATCTACACCGGCTACATTGGCTTGTATTTTTGCCAGTATATTATTTAGTAAGTTGTTGTGATGAATTTTTGAATCTAAAAAAGCGGGACTATTTCTTCGTTGAGACGAAGTGATAACCCGGATGCCCGATTGGTTATCATACACAAGTGGTTTCCATTCAGCTAACACAATAAGGCACGAACCCATTGTGTTAAGTCTCGGATCCATACCCGATGTAATTTTTTCTCCACGGGTTAAGGTAAGGCGTATGTGTACTTCATCACGCATATCGTTTGCTTGTAATGTTTCGACAATGGCTTTCTTAATAGTTTCTTTTGTGGGTATGTGTGTAAAAGCAAGCGCGTGAGCAGATGCTTCTAATCGATCGAGGTGTTTGTCTAAACAGAAGATACCGCTGTTGTAAACCCGAAGTCCTTCCCATACGGCATCGCCACCTTGCACGACACTATCAAATACAGATACCTTTGCATCCTGCCTGGAACACAACGTTCCCCCTACATATATTTTAATGTCGGCATTTTTTGGGTTAAAGGTTTGTAGCATACACCGAGTCCGTTGGGGGACTAGTTTAGTTTGTGTTTACATCCAAAGTACCGTATCAGCTAAAGGGCTCCCTATAAAGTAAGGATTATTTTTTTAAAAGATCAAGGCTGTAGCGAAAATGGTAAGAGCTCCTTGTAGTATTGCTGAGCCTGGGCATGCAGTGTTTCCAAGTGGTTGGGTAGCGCTCTGTTGCTAGTGGGTTGTTTTTGAAATCCGGTTGATTGATGGACATTACTATACCAATAAGGTGCCCATACACCATCATAGGCTTTGGGGCCTTTTGGCCAGTGTAGCATTTGAGGTTGAAAGTCGATGCCTGTTTTTTCGCAAAGCTGTTGAAGCATAGCGACTGGGTTTTCTAGTATTCGATTGGAGTCGAGTATTAATGGTTCGGCACCTTCATTTTTAAGTGTAAAGAAAAGGGTATGCTGCGCTTCAATACCTACATCGCTCATAGTTGGGTTTTTTATAACCTGTGCATAACTCGATAAAATTTGTCGCGGATCGCGAATTAAAAAGACGTTGGTTACACGCTTTAAAAAATCTGGGTTTATACGCGTGAGATGATGCGCCATGTTCTTGATGAATAGAATAGATTTATCGTGTGGTGCAAAAAGCGATTCTACTACTTCCTGCTCATACTGCGATTGCGCCAGCAGCACTTCTTCACCACCCGGATGCTGAATGCCAGCGGCCGCCAAATAGCATGCATAAAAAGGTTCATCTACAACTGAGGTATCGGTGCGCTGTGCGAACGAATACATGAGCGCTGTAGAAATGTTACGCGGGCCGGAAATCAGGTTGATGTATTTCATCTATGGAGTTCGAAGTAGTTACGTTGCTAATAATCCTTTTTAACCACCAGCAGAAAGTAATTATTCTCTATGGGTAAGTATCCTTGTTCGTAGCAATAAAAATATTGCGCGCCATCTTTTGTGGTGTAGGTGCTAGTAAAGTAATTGAAATCAAAACCATGTGTATTCAATTTTTCCCGGTTAACCCGCACCTTTCCATCGGGGTTAAGCTCCAGTAAAATCCTTCGGTTTTTGCGTAAAATATTGTTCACGTTTCTAATGTAATTGTTTTCATCGCTGTTCAATTTGTTATTGAAAGCAATGCGACAAGGGTCTGAACAAAATTTTTTGTCGATTCTGCCTTTAAAGGTATCACCACACTCTAAGCAGGTTTTTGCGTTGATTTTGGCCATTTTATATTCGCTTGTAAACGTTTACAAACGAATATAATCGAAAGTAAGCGTTTTTCATACAAGTACTTGGTTTAGCACCTCCCACCTTTGCATCGTCAGTTGTCGGAAACTCCAGCGAGTTAAGCCTGACACAACCTTAAAAAATGTAAAAACTAAACAATGATGATTATGGCAAACTTGAGAAACAGTGTACAGCTAATTGGCCGCTTAGGCAAAGATCCAGAAGTTAGAACCTTCGATACGGGTAAAACAAAAGCCAGTTTTTCTATCGCAACAAGCGAAACGTACAAAAATCAGAAGGGTGAAAAAGTACAAGATACCCAATGGCACAACCTGGTAATTTGGGGTAAGCTGGCCGAAGTGGCCGGGCAATACCTTAAGAAAGGAAGTGAAATAGCCATAGAAGGAAAGCTCACCCATCGCGAATACGAAACTGCGGGTGGTGAAAAACGCTATGTTACCGAAGTGAATGTGAACGACATGGTGATGTTAAGCGGAAAAGGATAATCGTTTTAGTTGGCGGTTAATTTGGAAAGGTCTGCACCCGAATGGGGCAGGCTTTTTTTATGCCGATGGGTGAGGTGTTAACGTAATTTAACTATCGGATACTTACGATTTTAGTTAGTTTTGCTTGTATGACTTTTCTGTATCCTTCTTTTTTGTGGGCGCTTGGTGTGTTGGCGGTTCCGATTATTATTCACCTGTTTAATTTTCGTAAAACTACCCGGGTCTATTTTTCGAATACACGCTTTTTAAAACAGATAAAAGAAGCTAGCACTGCCAAACGAAAGCTCAAGCACTATCTGATTCTGTTTTCTAGGCTGTTGTTTTTGTTTTTTCTGGTGATCACATTCTGCCAGCCACTCATTCCGGCTAACGAGCAGGTAGGTAGTAACAAGCGTATTGTGCTGTACTTAGATAACTCACAAAGTATGTCTGCCTTAATGGAAGACAAAACACGCGGGCTCGATGCAGCAATTCAGTTTGCTCAACAAATTGTAGAGGTATTTCCACCAGACACACGCTACCGGATATTAACAAACGACTTCTCTCCTTTTTCTAATACGTTTAAAACAAAACCAGAAGCTTTAGAACTCCTTACGCAAATCAGACTTTCGCCTGTAACGCGATCGATGCAAGATATTCGTGAGCGCATTCAACAAGAAGGTACGTTAAGCGAAATGGAAATCTTTTGGATATCCGATTTTCAGCAATCAACTATGGGCGTGATCGAACCTTTAGATAGTGTCGATCGCTGGCATTTAGTACCCATACCGTTTGAGTCATTATCGAATGTGTTTGTCGATACCGCTTACCTGGAGAATCCCTTCGCGGCCGGAGGCGGAAAAAATGTATTGCATGTAAAACTTCGAAACGATGGTACACGCGATGTAGAGAACCTAACGATAAAACTTGTTGTGAATAATTCACAGGCAGCTACCACCACGGTCTCGATGGCCAAAGGTGCTGTTCAAGAAACAAGTTTTGATTTGGCTACTAATCTTTCTGGTTTAAACAGCGCCCGTGTTTCATTTAATGATTTTCCGGTAGCATTCGATAATGAATTCTACCTCACGTTAAATTTTAGTTCAACCATTCGGGTAGTAGAATTAAAGCAGGGAACTGAACCGACTGTTGTAGAGAAAGTTTTTGGCAACGATCAGGTTTTTGCATTTCAATCTTTTACAGCAAGTAATGTTAATT
>CAYNKN010000241.1:0-5424 GCA_964397805.1 uncultured Chryseolinea sp.
GCATTCGTTTATAATCTGTCTTTGATTTGTCTCTAAAAAAACGAGACAACTGATAGGCTAGTGAGTCTACGCCTTTTTGAAATACCGCATCTTTTGGAAGTGTTGCATCAAAGGCTACTTTGTAAAAGGGAAGCGATGTAGCTAATAAGCTTCCGTTATCTGAATAAATATTTCCACGCGTAGCTTTTACACGCTTGTAGTCAAATGAAATACGCTCACCCATAGCTGCCCACTTCTCGCCTTCTGCCATTTGTATATGCCCTGTTTTTACCACAACAGCCATAGCAAACAGCACAACAAAAAGAAATGCTATACGAACACGTAATAATATGGACTTCTTAATATTCACTCTTCTTTATCTCAATTTTATAGGGCGGTGTTAAACTTTCTTTTAATCCGTAAACCTTAACTTTTCTGGCAACTTCCGATTGCTTACTGGCAAACATTAAATCAGCTTTTAAAGTGGTATAATCAGCACGCAAATCCTCTACCTCTACTTGCATGGCACTAATCGTTCGTACTGTCTTTTCAGCATAGTGTGTATTGCTGATGTAGAGAAGACCCAGTGCCATAACGAATAAAATTTTCGGCAGGTACTGTACCGGAAATCCTTCTTCAAAATAACTTTCCAATTTCAATCGCTTCTCGACACCCGAAAACATACCAGTACCTTTAGGTGCTTGTGAAATTTTAGGATCGATTTTAAATTTATTCTCACTCATTTTATGCCTGCTGTTTACCAGCGTATTTCATTTAAATTTTTTCTGCCACTCTCAACTTAGCGCTTCGTGCTCGCCTATTTTGTTCTACTTCCTCAGGCGAAGCTTCTATTGGCTTTCGATGTACTGCTTCAAAGGGCTTAATCGAATGACCGTAAAAATCTTTCTCCACATCTCCAAATACTTTTCCTTTGTTGATGTAATTTTTTACCATCCGATCTTCTAACGAATGATAAGACATCACCACTAACCGACCGCCCTTCTCCATAACTTCGCCACATTGGTGCAAAAAATCTTCAAGTGCTTTTAACTCATCGTTTACTTCGATGCGCAGCGCTTGAAACACCTGGGCGAAATATTTATTCTCCTTGCCGCGTGGTGCAATCTGCTGCAAGGCTCCTTTCAAATCTTCGGTGCGTTCAAAAGATTTATTGATCCGTTGTTGAACCACTAATCTGGCGGCTGTTTTTGCATTCTTAAGTTCACCATACATACCAAAGAGTTTGTGTAGTTGGTCTTCGGTGTACTCATTCAATACGCTGGCCGCTGTACGCGAAATACTTTTATCCATGCGCATATCCAGCGGACCATCGAAGCGTGTTGAAAAACCTCGTGCGGGAGAATCAATCTGATGAGAGGAAACACCCAAATCAGCCAAGATACCCTGTACCTTAGTTACTCCGTTAAGCTTCAGGTACCGTTTCATAAACATGAAGTTCGCCTGACAAAATGTAAAAGAACGACTCGTTATCTTCTCTGCTTGTTGTCGGGCATCTTCATCTTGATCGAATGCGATTAACCGACCACCGCTCAACTGCTCTACTATTTTTATACTATGCCCACCTCCACCAAATGTTACATCTACATAAATTCCTTTCGGATCAATACGCAATGCTTCAATGCACTTTTCCAACATCACCGGTTGATGATATTTTTGTGTTGCTGATTGTTGGTTGCCGGCATTATCCATCACACTTCTTCACGTTAATGTTAAGCATACCACATACGCATTATGCCTGAAGCTTTGCTGCAAACTCACTTGAAGTAGTGCGATCACGCTTCATCATATACAAAAAACATCAGCCTATAGGGAGCCGTATTTTACGACTGCTCTAAATGCTTCTGCGCAAGCTTCGACAATTCACTTTGGTCTTGGATTAAGTGTTTCTCGTAAAGCGATGGATTCCAGACTTCTACTTTGTTGCCCATCCCGATAAGGATTACATCCTTTTCGAGCTGCGCGTAGGCGAGCATATTTTTCGGTACAACAAACCGACCGTTGGCATCCAACTCAACGGTTGCTGTTCCGGAGAAGAAATTCCGCTGGAGTGTGCGGTACTCTTCATTGAACTCGCTTAAGCCCGAAATTTTTGAGAACACTTTTTTGAACTCTACCATGGGGTAAATAATGAGGCACGGCTCAAATCCCCTGCGAACGACTAGCTCATGGCCATCGTCTTCAGGCAATTGTGCCTTGATACGAGAAGGGAGCACGAGTCTGCCTTTCGCATCGAGTTTACTTTCATATTCACTGGTAAAGAAGGTCATAGACGTAGTGGTTGTCTTTTTCTCCTAAACAAACATAAATACTTTTTTACCACTTTCAACCACTTTCTACCACATTTTTACATTTTAAGTGAAAATAAGCCCAATTACTCGATTAATTGAGCGCATTTATCCATGAAGCGGAGCACATCTCGCGTAGAGAGATTGCTAAAAAGACTGAAAATTGAATGAACCGTACAGGGAGTGGTGTAAAGTGGGGCAAGTGTATGCCTCGGTTTTAGAATGTACCGCGAATTGAAAAAACCGTGACCCGTGCCAGGCTAATGTCCTAAATCACGTAAAATTTCTTGCGTATGCTCACCCAACGATGGTGGTGGAAGCAAGGGCTTAAATTGCGTTTGACTACCCAACTGAAAGGCGATATTTCGCACTCCGCGTAAACCATTTGCCTCCAATAAAAGGGCAAGCGCCTGAGGCATTTCAAATACCTGTGGCATTTGTTGAATTCGCCCCGCAGGAATCATTTGCTGATGCAGCTTATCCATTAGATGATCAGACTGATACTGACTGATTTTTTCTTGTAGCGTGAGGTGTAAAAAATCGCGATGCCTAACCCTAGCGTAATTTTCTGTAAACCGAGGATCAATCGCCAATGATGGTATTGCCAATACATGACAAAGCGCTTCAAATTGCTTATTACTACCAATGGCCAACAATACTTCAACACCATCGGCTGTCGTAAAAATATCGCCATACGGTGCAATGTTAGGATGAGACGACCCTTGCTTTTGAGGTATTTTTCCGGCCACCAGCCAATTGGTAGCTTGGTTCACCAACGAGGTAATTGCCGCCTGAAGTAATGAAACCTCTACCGTATCTCCTTTACCCGTACGCTCACGTTGCCAAAGTGCTAGCAATATGCCCTCTTTTAAATGATGAGCCGCCAACACATCAACCAACGCAACAGGCATTTTTAACGAAGTACCTCCCGGTTCGCCATTCATAAACATAAAGCCTGCTTCTGCCTGAATTATGGCATCGTACCCTACCCGATTATACTGAGCGCCATAACCCGTTATAGAACCATAGATTAATTTCGGATTATTAGCCAACAGCGTGGCGCTATCAACCCCAAGTTTTTGAGCATCGCCAGGTTTATAACTCACAATAACCACATCTGCCTCACGCGCTAATGCAGCAACAATTTGCTTGCCTTCGGTTGTGTGTAAGTCTAACGCAATCGATTTTTTACCCCAATTTACTGCACAGAAGTAAGCGGATCTGTCATCGGTTAATTCGCCTACTCCTTTCCACGTACGGGTAACATCGCCACCCGTTAACACATTTTCTACTTTTATTACGGTGGCTCCTAACTCAGCAAAAAATTGGCCTACACTGGGGCCTGCTAATACCGATGCCAGCTCAAGTACCTTTAGTGTTGAAACCATCTTGCGAATTGTTTCTTAAAGGTAGATAATCGTATCAATCCGTTAATCTGTTACTAGATTTTTGAACGTTTTGAAGCATTTTTGCGCTTTACACTTTTACACTCTTTAACCAAGCATGAACAACCATCGCTACCTCTTCTACTTCTTTATTTTGCTTTGTGCATGTGCTGGTAAGCCTGATAATCTACCAAAAATTAAAACAGGTATTTGGCGCGCCACGATAGAAATTCAAGGACAACAACTTCCTTTTACCTTGGAAGTTGCCGAAACCGCGAACGGAAATGTTAATGTATTTATTCAGAATGCGGAGGAGCGTCTTCGCTTAGATGAGGTGTACGTTAACCAAGACTCTATCAATATTGTACTACATATTTTTGATGCGAACATCAAAGCCAAAATTAAAGGTGATACCTTGATTGGAGAGTTTATTAAAAACTATGAAACAGATTTTAACATACCCTTTCATGCCGTGCATGGACAAGCCTATCGTTTTGAAAAAGGTATGGATACCGAAATTCCCGATTTCAACGGTACCTATAAAGTAACCTTTTTACATGAGGCTGATACCACACCTGCTATTGGAATTTTTAACCAACAAGGCGATAGCGTTACGGGAACATTTCTTACACCCACTGGCGACTATCGTTATCTGGCTGGCAATGTCGCTAATGGTATGTTACAACTTAGTGCCTTTGATGGCAACCATGCCTTTCTGTTTACCGCATCAAAACAAGCTGATGGTAAACTTGTAGGTGAATTTTATTCAGGCAAAACTTGGATGGAATTTTGGGTTGCCGAAAAAGATGACCATGCCACACTGCCCGATGCCGAATCACTCACGTTTTTAAAAGAAGGGTTCGATCGTGTTGATTTTAATTTTCCCACCCTCGATGGTACTACCATTTCATTAACCGATAAAAAGTACCAGCAAAAAGTAGTTATCCTTCAACTCTTTGGAACGTGGTGTCCAAATTGTATGGACGAAACACTTTTCTTAGCTCCGTGGTACGAGGCAAATAAAAGTAGAGGAGTAGAAATTATTGGATTAGCATATGAACGCAAAACTGATTTTACCTATGCCAGCAATCGGGTAAAAAAAATGATCGACAAATTTAATGTTACTTACGACTTTGCTATTGCCGGCACTAACGATAAGCAACAAGCATCAGAAACACTACCAATGTTAAATAAGGTAGTGGCGTTTCCCACTACTATTTTCATTGGTAAAGATGGAAAAGTTAAAAAGATAAATACAGGTTTTACTGGCCCCGGCACAGGTTTATATTACGATCAATTCGTAGAGCAGTTTAACCAAACTATTAATGAACTACTAAGCGCAAACTATACTTCTACGAACAACTAACCTACAACGTGAACGATCAATCCATAGCTACTCGCAACCATGCTGAAGGCACACAAAAAAAACGTGTGGTTGTTGGCTTATCGGGTGGAGTAGATTCTAGCGTGGCTGCTTATCTATTGATAGAACAAGGCTATGAAGTAATTGGTATGTTCATGAAGAACTGGCACGATGACTCCGTAACAATTAGTAATGAATGTCCGTGGTTAGATGATAGTAATGATGCGATGATTGTTGCTCAACATTTAGGTATACCGTTTCAAGCGATTGATCTGAGTGAAGAATACAAAACACGTATTGTCGATTACATGTTTGCCGAGTATCAACGTGGGCGCACGCCCAACCCCGATGTGTTATGTAATCGCGAAATTAAGTTTGATGTGTTTTTATC
>CAYNKN010000242.1:0-5395 GCA_964397805.1 uncultured Chryseolinea sp.
CACACAATCCCCTTCCTGCGCCTCGCGAAGACGAATCATGTTGTGTCATCGAGAACAATTACAATCTCGAACCGCTAAATTCGCATGTGTGGATATTTCTTCTGATTAAAAAATTCACCAACTTTCATCGATAACTTATTATGCTATGACAAATAATCGCTTAAAAATTTACAGTTGGATTTTTTCCATCCTATTCTTTACGGCATGTTCTTCCAACGAGAAAAAAAGTACACCACCCGATGTTCAGCCGCCCATGGCAAAACTTGAACCCTTTGAAATTGTATCGAAACATGGGCATACTCGTATCGATAATTATTATTGGTTAAAGAATCGTGAAGACAGCACAGTAGTAAACTATTTAGCAGCAGAAAATAAGTATCTCGATACTATGCTTGCGCATACACGCCCGCTGCAAGAAAAACTTTTTAATGAAATGAAAAGTAGAATTAAAGAAGATGACTCTTCAGTTCCCTATAAGCGTGATGATTACTATTACTATACACGGTATGTTGAAGGTGGGGAGTATCCGATCTATTGTCGAAAGAAGGGATCATTAGAGGCCGATGAAGAAATTATAGCGGATGGTAACGCGATAGGAAAAGGACAATCATATTTTAATTTTTTTATAAGCACTAGTCCCGATCATACACTAGCGGCTATTGTGATGGATACAATAGGACGAAATTTCTATACAGTTAAATTTAAAAACCTCACTACCGGAAAATATTTGGCCGATAAAATCCCTGACACACGTGGTGGTTATGTGTGGACAAACGATAATACCACCATGTACTATTCGGTACCACATCCAAAAACACTAAGAAATTACTTAATCAAGCGTCATCAATTATCTACTCCTGCTACTTCCGATCCAATCGTGTATCAGGAAAATGATGAGACTTTAGATTGCGGTATCAGTAAAACTCGATCAAAAGAATATTTTATTATTTCTTCTTCGCGTACTGATGCTAGTTTCTCACAGTACCTAAGTGCAACTAAGCCTAGGAAGCCAATACGTATTCAGGAGTTAAAAGAAAATGTAGAGTATAGTGTTGATCACACAGGAGGTGATAATTTTTATATTTATACAAATCTTAATGCCTCGAATTACCGCTTAGTACAGACACCTATTAGTAGTCCGCAACAAGAAAACTGGAAGGATGTAATACCCCATCGCGAAAATGTTTTTTTACAAGACGTTGAATTTTTTAAGGACTTTTTAGTTTTGGAAGAAATGAAGGCCGGTTTAGTAACTATACGACTGCGTAAGTGGTCGGATAATACAGAGCACACAATTGATTTTGGTGAACCTGCTTACTATGCTGGCATAGGAAATAATCCTGATTTTAATTCAAACATAATTCGATATAATTATCAATCGATGACAACACCAAACTCTACCTTCGACTACAACATGCACACACGTGAGAAGGAATTAAAAAAGGAGCAAGAAGTACCCGGAGGATTTGATAAGAATAATTATGTTACTGAACGTGTTATGGCCACGGCACGCGATGGCAAAGAGGTGCCTATATCGATAGTATATCGTAAAGATAAAGTGACTAAAGATGGAACAGCACCCGGACTTCAGTATGCGTATGGATCGTATGGATATAGTATGGTTGCATTTTTTGGAAGGAATGAAATTAGTTTACTCGATCGGGGTTTTGTGTATGCTATTGCACATGTTCGCGGTGGTAAAGAAATGGGCGGTGTGTGGTATGATGAAGGTAAAATGCTCAACAAGAAAAATACATTCACAGATTTTATCGATTGCTCCGAATGGCTAATTAAAAATAAGTATGTGGCTGCTGATAAGTTGTTTGCTAATGGAGGTAGTGCCGGTGGTTTATTAATGGGAGCCATTACCAATATGCGCCCTGATTTATATCGCGGTGTGATTGCCGAAGTACCCTTTGTTGATGTGATCTCTACGATGATGGACGAAACAATTCCGTTAACAACCTTTGAATGGTTAGAATGGGGAAACCCTACAATTGAAGAGCAATACAATTACATGTTATCCTATTCGCCTTATGATAATGTAGAACGAAAAGACTATCCAAATTTATTAGTAACTACCGGTTTACACGATTCGCAGGTACAATACTGGGAGCCGGCTAAGTGGGTTGCTAAACTTCGTGTGATGAAGACAGATACTAATAAACTGTTTTTATATACCAATATGGATGCAGGTCACGGTGGGGCTAGCGGAAGATTTCAATCATTGAAAGAAACAGCTTTGCAGTATGCTTTTATCTTCGATGTGTTAGGTATTGTTGATAAGCAATAGATAGGGCTTAAAAGTAGAGTACATATTCCCTTTCTGTAGTCTTTGTTAATAGACTATAGAAAGGGAATTTTTATTTACACGGTTTTACCAGTACGTAAAAGAGATCAAATAGCGATTAGTAATATCCAACTATAAAGTCCACTCCTTAACTACCTTCTATTATTTTGGTATTGAACCCTACATCTTTATGTAGGTGCATGGTATCATTGCTTTAGCGAGCTTAGTGATGTATTTGTTGATTAGGTATGTGGAGACAATTTTCTCATTGTTCCAGTCTGCTTACAGGTACAAAATCGTCTATCAACTTTAATCGCTATGAACGCCAGAAATGTTTTTTTGATGTTATGTATTTTGCTAGGAAGCTTTGGTACGCAAGCAACTGTGCGCACAGTAAGTAATAATCCTACCAGACCTGCACAGTTTACCACCTTTGCTGCTGCCCAAACTGCTTCTGTTAATGGCGACACTATATACATGTATGGTTCTCCATTTGAATACCCTGCCATTACGGTAAGCAAACGCTTGGTAATTATAGGGGCAGGTTATAATCCCAACAATCAGTTTGGCCAACCCACCGATATCAATAGTATTACGTTGTTTCGCGATGCGGGTTCTAGTAATGCAACAGGAACTGTGCTTACCGGATTGTTGGTAAGCGGAGCGCTGAATATTGGTGGGTTAATGTCGAATAACATTCGAATTTTTAGATGCCGCTTTAATAGTTACATTAATATGGCAGGAGGATCGCCAACGGGTTATGCCGATGGCTAGGTGTTATACAATAATATTTTTCGTAGCTATGTTTATGGAGGTGCAAGTAGTCGCACAGCTCAGTCGGCTACCAACATTGTTATCGCCAATAATATTTTTATGGCAAATGCTTACCCGTTTGATTTTAATAGTAATACGGTAATTATTGATCATAACATTTTTTTCGGTGCCAATAATTTTTTTCGGTGCTTTAACATTATCGTTACCAATAATATTTTTACTCGCGCCACAGGAACAGTTTTTTATGGTGCTACTTCTGGCGCAGTACTTTGCACGTTTAATAATAATCTTTCAAACCAAACTACCATAGCCGATCCTACTACCTATACACCGGCAACAAATTTTGTGAATACTTATACAGGATCTGGTGGCGGTGGCAACTTTGGTGGTGGAAATATAATCGGGCAGGAACCTTTATACGCTACTGCTCCTAATCTCACAGAATATTCTCCTTCTGCCAACTACCGTTTGCAGGCATCTTCCCCAGGAAAAAATGCTGGAACGGATGGAACAGACTTAGGTATTTATGGCGGATCGTATCCGTTTCCTCGTGGTGGTGCTGATGGTTCAGGATATGATACTAGCCCGATGCCTCCCATACCACAGGTTACTGAACTCAATATTCAGAATGCAACTGTTCCAGTTAACGGAACACTGAATGTGAATGTGAAAGCGACCGTCAACAATTAAGTTAACATGAAGTTGTTAGCTATGCGCTTCATTACTTTTATACTACTCTGTATTCCATTGGTCGCGCAATCGCAGGTGATCAATCGTGCAGAATATTTTATTGATGCTGACCCAGGCCACGGAAATGCAACAGCTATTAGTGTAAGTTCACCTGCGGTATCTGTTGATTTTAATTTTACTATTCCTACAACTTCATTAAGCACAGGGTTTCATATTACAGGGTTTCGTACACGCTCAAGTGTTTCAGGTATTTGGAGTCATGCCATGTATCAAGCATTTTATATTGTTCCGCCCATAGCAAATGTACCGGCTATAAATCTTACACAAGCTGAGTACTTTATTGATGCTGATCCCGGTAACGGAAATGGAATTAATCTACCAATTACAGTTGGTTCTTCATTAAACTTGGCGTTTACTGTTCCATTAAATTCGCTCGCACCCGGTTTTCATACCTTGCATTTACGCACACGTGATAATACCGCGCGTTGGGCACTTGCTCACATTCAAAGTTTTTATGTTGTTCCACCCGTAACTCCACCTGGCTCAATTAATTTAACTAAAGCAGAATATTTTTTTGATACTGATCCGGGACAAGGTAATGGAACACCTATCACTATTACAGCGGGTAATATGCAATCCAATGTATTAGCAATTCCCATCAACGGATTAACAGAAGGCTTTCATCGATTCAATATTCGGTATAAGGATACTACTAATCCGGCATCGTGGAGTCATGCCTTTCAAGGCACTTTTTATATTATTCCTGCCTCTACACTATCCGCACAAAACATTACCCGCATTGAGTATTTTATTGGTACCGATCCGGGATATGGTCAGGCTAACTCGATAACATTTACGGCTGCACCTGCAGTAGATCAACTCACAGCGATCGACTTAACCAGTATCGCTTCTGGTAATTATGTGCTCCATGTTCGCGCTAAAGATGATCAAGGATTTTGGAGCGATATCATTAGTTCACCCTTTACTATCGCGAACTGTAGTCCTCCTGCTCAGCCAGTTGTTGCTGATCAATCGCGTTGTAATTCAGGCACAATTACGTTTACTGCTACTGGCGCTACAGCAACACAAGTTTACCGCTGGTATGATGATCCTGTTGCCGGAACGTTACTTTTTACGGGCGCTTCGTTTACAACGCCATCGCTATCTGCTACTCAAACTTACTACGCTACCGTGTATGATCCGACCTCGCTTTGCGAAAGTGCACGGAAAGCGGTTGTCGCTACCGTAACCAGTATTCCGAAGCCTATCATTAACCCTTCCGGAGAATTTGGTTTTTGTGAAGGCAGTTCATTATTCTTATCGGCACCAGCTGGATCAAGTCAATATCTTTGGTCTAACGGACAGACTACTCAACAAGTATTGGTCAGTACTAGTGGGAGCTATTCGGTGCAAACAGGAAACGGAACATGTTTAAGTCCGGCTTCTGATACGGTTAAGATTAGCACTATTCCATCACCTCCCAAACCTACTATTACGATTACAGGTAATACAACTATTTGCGGGACTGGTTCTGTTACGTTAACTGGACCACCCGATGTAGAATATGTGTGGTCGAATGGTAGTACAACAAGGGAGATTACTGTAGTGCAAACCGGAATATTTTTTTTGATCGTAAAAACT
>CAYNKN010000243.1:0-5332 GCA_964397805.1 uncultured Chryseolinea sp.
GCATAGGGAGCGACTATGGTGTTTCTAATTGTAATAATATTCGTGGGCTAATTTTGTTTTTGCAGCAACAGCATACATTAGCTATTGCAGAATTCGATCGTGCCTTAGAAATTAGGCAAAGGTTAAATCATGTAGAAGGTATTGCTGCGGTTAATTATAACAAGTCGCTTGTGTATGAAGCGCTTGGCAAATTGGATAAAGCCTATGATTTACAACTTATGGCAATTGCCATAGAAGAGAAAATTGATAATAAGCAGAACTTAGGTATATCGTATACAAGTATAGCTAGCTTGTGTGCTAAGCGGGGAGAATTAAAAATGGCGGAGTATTACAACGATAAAGCCTATGCGTTAGCGCAACTCACAAGATCAAGAATATTAATGCGAAATGTTTACAGCGCATACTCCGAGCTGTATGAAAAACAAGGTAACTTCAAGAACGCACTTATCTACGAGCGCTTATACAGATCGGTAGATGATAGTATATTTAATGAAAGTAGCTCTGTTAAATTAGCTGAAATGCAGGTGCTCTTTCAGGTAGAGCAAATGGATCAACAAATTGTTATGCTAAGGCAACAGCAGCAATTACAAGACAATACGCTTCAATTGCAAAATTCGCGTATCCGTTTTCAGGCAGCAGTTATAGCTGCGGTGATTATCGGTATTGTTATGATTAGTTTTTTAGCCGTTGTTATGTATCGAAACAGTGTAAAATTTAAACGCGCTAATGTTGAAATTCAAGAACAGAAAGAGGAAATCGAGGCACAATCAGAAGAGCTTGTAGAGGCAAATGATGCGTTAGTGAGATTGAATAACGATTTGGTAGAGAAGGCTGAGGAGATTCAAGCGCAGTCAGAAGAGTTGATTGAAGCGAATGAAACGATTTCTCAAATCAATAAAAATTTGGAAGTTAAAATTACGGAGCGCACCGCTGCACTTCGTCAGGCGTATAAAGAATTGGATATCTTTTTCTATAGGTCTTCGCACGATTTTAGAAGGCCGCTCACCACCTTTATGGGATTGGCCGAGGTAGCAAAAGTTACTGTTAAAGATCCGTATGCATTAGAGCTTTTTGAACGAGTGCGCGAAACCGCGCATAATCTTGATAAGATGCTGGTAAAACTTCAATCGATAAGTGATGTGGGCGCGCAGCAACTGGTTTATAAAGAGGTGTTTATAAAAGAAATCTTTGAAAGCGTTTGTGATACTTTTAGGGATGCTTTATCTCGATTTAAAATAACGTGCGACATTGGCACGAGTCAGGTACTTTATTCATACCCTGCACTTATTAAAATTATAATTGAAAATTTGGTGGAGAACACGATAAACTTTTCCAGAGCAGAAAGTTCGTTTCTGCAATTAAAGTCGTATGAAGAGGGAGAGTGGGTGGTTATCGAAATTGAAGACAATGGCCAAGGTATTGAATCGCAGTATTACGACAGGATTTTTGAAATGTATTTTAGGGGAAGTGAACGATCAAAAGGTAATGGCCTGGGATTATACATCGTAAAAAAAGCCGTTGAAAAACTCAACGGCCACCTTACTTTTCATTCTGTATTCACAAAGGGTTCTACATTTAAAATTATGTTACCGCTCAATCAACAGCAGGGAGATCGTTCCTAAGAACAATGAATTACACTGCTTGATTTGCCAGTCCTATAGCAGGCACTGCTCCAGTTAGTAAGGTGGTGTGTAATGCTTTTTTGATAAAGCTTCTTCTTGTAGCTGATGTAGGGTTTGGCATAGTATGGGTTATTTTACACCAACCTAAGTTACGATATTTGTTTATTATTTTTTGAACAGATACTTTTTGATTGAAATAGATGTAAATAATAAGTACGATGAACTTTAACTTTTTTAGGGATAGGAGTGTAGCGATTGATTTAGGCAATAACAATACGCTAGTTCACGATAGAGAACGTATGCTACTAACACAGCCATCGTATATTGTTTTTGATACAGCGAATCATCGTGTAAAGGCAGTTGGCGATCGGGCCTTTGATATCTTTGAAAAACACAATGAAGCTTGGGAATCCGTTAAGCCGTTGCGTGGAGGTGTTATTGCTGATTATGATTCGGCTACGCAGATGATCCGAGAACTACTTAATCAGGCCAATGCCAGCACATCTTACTTCAATCGATACGATCAAATCATATCAGGTATACCATATTGTACTACAGAGGTAGAACGAAGAGCTTTGCGCGATGCATTAAGTCAGTTCAATGCTCGTTATACACATTTGCTATACGAACCATTAGCTGCTGCCATGGGACTTGGTTTAGCCATACAGGAGCCAACCGGCAAGCTCGTAGTTGATATAGGAGGCGGAATAACTGAAATTGTTATTATCTCGCTTTCTGGAATTGCTGCTTTTAAAGCAGTAAAAATTGGTGGTGATGCATTTGATGTGGCTATTCAAGATTACTTCCGTAGAGAATATACTATGGCCATTGGCTTGAAAACAGCCGAGCAAATTAAAATACAAGTAGGTGCGGTTGTTGAATCGCTGGAGGTATCGCCTCAACCCATGTTGGTAAAAGGTAAAGATTTAATGGAAGGTATTCCGGTAACGCGTTTAATCGATCATATTGAAGTGTCCCGCATTCTAGATAAGCTAATAACTACAATAGAGAATTTAATCATTCAAACACTGGAGGTATGCCCACCTGAACTGGCTGCAGATATTTATCTAAGTGGAGTTTATGTTACCGGAGGCAATGCACAATTGCGTGGATTAAAAGAACGATTTTCATCTACCCTTAAATTGCCCGTGCATATTGATGCCCAGCCGATGCATTCTGTCGCAAAAGGCATTGCAATGTCTTTAAATAATCCAAAGAAGTACAGAAGTGTTTTAGTGTAATCGTGTGGCCAAGCTATGGTGGAAAATAGTGCTTAAGTGTTTGGGTTGGGAAACCAATATTCTTTTTCCATACCATCATTTAAAAAAGTATATCGTGGTTGTTGCTCCACATACTAGCAATTGGGATTTCATCATTGGGCTTGCTTACCGAAATATCTTGGGTATGGGTGGCACTCGGTTTTTGGGTAAAGAAGCACTATTTAAACCTCCTTTTGGATTTATTTTTTATTGGTTGGGGGGTACTCCGGTTAATCGAAAGAACAGCCAGCAAATGGTCAATACGGTTGCTTCCTTATTTCTGCGCCATACTGATTTTGTATTGGCGCTTTCGCCTGAGGGTACACGCAGTAAGGTTGATAAGCTGCGAACCGGATTTTACTTTATGGCGAAGAAGGCAAATGTACCTATCGTTATGGTTGGCTTAGACTATCGACATAAACGTGTTGTTATCCATCAACCATTTTTGCCAACTGAAAATCAGGATGCTGATATGAAGCACATACTTTCTTTTTTTCGTTCGATAGAAGGTAAACATCCTGAAAATGGATTAGCGCATTTGTAAAAGCGCGCATAAAAAAAGCGACAGCCTAGGCTATCGCTTTTTAGGTTAGGTTTAGATTAGGTTTAATCTAGTTTCCGAAAAGATCTTTAGACGGAGATTGTTCTGTAGTTTCTGTTCCTCCACTAACGTCAGCGATCTTATCCTGCAAGAAGGTTTTTACTTCCGCTGCTTTTTCAGCCACTTTCTCTAATGCTGGTTTTAAGATACGCGTAACTTTTCTTTGCACTTTTTTCTTAACAACGGTAGCCTTTTTAGCGACTGCCTTTGTTGCTGCTTTTGCTTTTGAAGAAACCTTTTTAACAGCTTTTTTAGCTGTTGTTTTTTTAGGTGCCTTTTTAGCAACTTTTTTTACTGCTTTCTTAGTCGCTTTTTTCGCTGCCTTTTTAGCCACTTTCTTAGTCGCTTTTTTTGGAGCTTTCTTAGCTACTTTCTTGGCAGCCTTTTTTGCTACTTTCTTTACTGCTTTTTTAGCGGGCTTCTTGGCCGCTTTTTTAGCCACTTTCTTGGATGATTTTTTAGCTTTTTTTGCCATAGCTATAGTGTTAATTATATCCAAAAGGTAGAGAATAATATTTCACTATGAAACATCAACTGCGAAATATTTTTAAAGACACAATCATTAAGTGTTTTTTTTACGATGATTGAACACAACAAGTCGATGAATTGTAGAGTGTGTAAAGCCTTCAGAGCCCAGTCAAAACTAAATGTAATTCTAAATTCTAGCTTGGTATGTATGTAAATTATAATAGCGGCCTTTTGTTGAAATTAATTCTTCATGACGGCCACGTTCTGCGATCTCACCATTTTCAATAACCAAAATTTGGTCTGCCTGACGGATAGTACTTAACCGGTGTGCAATAACAAAAGTAGTTCGGCCTTGCATTAAGTTGCGTAAGCTTTCTTGAATAAATGCTTCGCTCTCTGTATCTAAGTTGGAGGTAGCTTCGTCTAAAATAAGAATGCGCGGATTAGCCAAGATAGCGCGCGCAATAGCCACACGTTGCCGCTGGCCACCCGAAAGTTTTACGCCACGCTCACCAATTATTGTATCGATACCTTTTTCAAAACGGTTCGTAAATTCATGCACGTGTGCTGCCCGAATAGCTTGTTGCAATTCTTCTTCAGTAGCATTTGGTCTGGGGAAACGAATGTTCTCACGAATGCTTCCTTCAAAAAGAAAATCATCTTGCAACACAACACCCAACTGACTGCGATAGCTGTATAGTGATACCTTGGTGAGGTCAACGCCATCAACGGTAATCATTCCACTATCTGGATTTAAAAATGAAGCCGCTAACCCGGCAATGGTAGTTTTTCCTGATCCGGAACTACCCACCAGCGCAGTAACACTTCCGGCAGGTGCATGAAAACTTATATTCTTTAAAATGGGCTTACCTTCTTCATACGAAAATGAAATATTAGCAAAATCGATATCTCCATTTATTTTTCCTATTTGGTGAGTGCGTGTAGTACCATCATCTTCTACCGGCATATTCATTAATTCTTCGGTGCGATCCAATCCGGCAAAGGCTTCCGTAAGCTGACTTCCGATATTGCTCATTTGTACAATGGGCGCAATCATAAAGCCGAGGTACAAAGTAAAAGCTAGGAAATCGCCAAAGGTAAGGTCGTTATGAATAATCATGTAACCTCCAATACCCATAATACCCGCACTTGCTAGGCCAAGGAGTAAAGTGGCTGAACTAGTAATTAAGCTCGTGGTGGTTAAGCTCTTCTTTACATTTTGAAAAAGTTTTTCAGCACCTTCTTCAAAGGTTTTTATTTCCTGTGCTTCGGCATTAAATCCTTTAATAACACGCACGCCATTTAATGTTTCGGTTAACCGACCCGTTACTTCTGCATTTAGTTTACCACGTTCCCTAAAAATCGGACGAATACGCGAGAAG